>NZ_JACJFH010000100.1:0-15736 GCF_014164495.1 Pseudoalteromonas sp. SG41-5
CTATATCCATTTATTAATTGTGATTGCCATTGCTCATTTGCTTCAGCTTGTTCTGGCTGATTGTAAAAAAGCTCGCGTTGTTGGTTTTTAGTGGTGAATTCAGCGTCTTCTTCTGGGCCATGAGCAATCGCATCAATCGTTGCTGAATATTTAACACTGTGGTGGATGTAATCTTTATATAAAGCCTGCCAGGCATCACTTTGTGGGCCAAAGCTGCGGGCGCTATCAACCAGTGTTTTAAGCTCGCTAGGTAAAATATAAGGTATAGCTTGGCCGTCAGCTTGTTTGCGGTTAGCAAGTTCCGTTAAGCTTTGTAGTGGCACTCCTTAGCGCCTTTATCTCAACAATTCCTTTATTCACTGTTGTCCACATCCTTATTACTTTCTCTACTCTGGGCCCTACTTAAACGCATACTCATGCTCATATCCATCCCTGTAGATAACGGTAAATTGTCTTTATCAAGCGGGATATCTGTATCATTCTCTGATAAATGCGTTAATATCGCATTAAGCTGCTGCTCAAAGTCTTTTGGTTTTTCATCATCAAAAAATGCAAAGGGTTTGTCATCGGTTTGCCACTGTTCATGCTGCGGCATTACATGCTCGCGGCCATACTCCATAAATTGACATATAAATGCCAATACCGGCTCGTACGCATCACTGCCGTTGTAATAAGGGTTGTGGCGCGGTTGTACCATAAAATTAGCCCATTGCATGTTGTTGTGTTTATCAAAACCACGTGTCTGGATACGCATCATTTGAAAGTCTTCATAAACCCGTAAATCTTGAAAGTGCTGGGCGCGTACCTTGCCTTTGTACCAGAGGTAGACAATTTGTTTATCACGATCAAACACCATTGGCGCTTGTCGCTTAAAGCGAATAATAAAGAACAACAAAAGTGGAATGGTAATAACGTAAAAAACTAAAAATGAAATGTCTTTTTTGTAAAAATAACTTCCATAAGCTGTATGTTTATTACTGTGACGAGCATACAAGTAGCTTTTCAAGGTTAATTCACCTTCTTCATCTAATAAATCATAAGATTGCTTATCTATTGGGCGAACTTCTGGAGATAAGAAATAGTTTTCACCATGTTTCTGTATATCTGAATCTACTCTTCGTTGTATAGTTTCTTCTCTTGCTTGCCATGAACCACATAAATCATCAACATTCAAATATACAGTAAATAAAATCATTAATAATAGTGGGATCAGTCCCATATTACGGGCTTTCATAGAATTATTACTAAGCTTACAAAGGTGCTTATCTACATACACTATCGGTGTTGGTGGCGGTGCCTCTTTAGTGAGTTGAAAGCTAAGTAGTGCTTTCAGCTTATTTACTAAAGGTATTGGATAATGGTGTTTAATCAAAGGCATTGTTTTTTACTTAACCGTATTCATGCTGGAGGAGTAGGCAAGTTGTCTTTATCAAGCGGGATATCTGTATCATTCTCTGACAAATGCGTTAATATCGCATGAAGCTGCTGCTCAAAGTCTTTTGGTTTTTCATCATCAAAAAATGCAAAGGGTTTGTCATCGGTTTGCCATTGTTCATGCTGCGGCATTACATGCTCGCGGCCATACTCCATAAATTGACATATAAATGCCAATACCGGCTCGTACGCATCACTGCCGTTGTAATAAGGGTTGTGGCGCGGTTGCACCATAAAATTAGCCCATTGCATGTTGTTGTGTTTATCAAAACCACGTATCTGAATACGCATCATTTGAAAGTCTTCATAAACCCGTAAATCTTTAAAGTGCTGGGCGCGTACTTTACCTTTGTACCAGAGGTAGACAATTTGTTTATCTCGATCGAATATCATAGGTGCTTGGCGTTTAAAACGAATAATAAAAAACAACAAAAGTGGAATAGAAATAGCATAAAAAACTAAAAATGAAATGTCTTTTTTAAGGCGATAAGTACCGCCAACTTTGGCCGTTGTATAATAACGATAATGCATATAATTACTTAATGATAGATCTCCATTCTCATCTAACATCTCGAACCACATTTTACGCACTTCGGGAATACCTGGTGATATAAAATAATTATTGCCAAGCTCTTTTTTATAAAACTTTATTTTGTTTTGTACCGATTTATCTTTCTTATCCCAACCAGTATAGAAGTCATCAACATTCAAATATACAGTAAATAAAACCATTAGTAACAATGGGATCAGTCCCATATTACGGGCTTTTATTGAGTTGTTACTGAGCTTACAGACATTATCATCAACATAGGTGATCGGCGGTGGTGGCATCTCTTCGTTAGGTAATTTAAATGCCAGCAACGCTTTTATTTTATTGATTAATGGTACTGGGTAAATTGGTTTAATTAATGCCATAATATGCTGATATTTTAAAAGGTGAAGTAAGCTTAGGTAAAAGGGCTGTTCACAAAGAGTGCTTGGTTACAGCCCCGTAAGTACTAAGAAGTTAATTTACTCTTTAAAAGCCCCTAACGGCCTTACTTTCTTCTTTGTCGCATCTTCAACAAACCACTGTTTCACTTCATCTTCAGTCAACCCTTCCTCTGACAAGCGCTTATATAGGTCTTTTTCTGATGGGGTTGAATGGTCGCTATTTAGCTTTGCGGCTAACTCTTTTAAATCAGCTTCAGGTAATGTTTTACCCCAAGGCAAATCGCTATTTGTAGGGTTAGGCAATGGTAACTTTAACTGCAAACCATGGTTGCTGGTTTTATCAGTCATTGAGCCGATATCATTAAAATTAAAGCCCGAATTACCCGCAGAGTTAAAGTTAGCAACACCTAGCTCCATCGTATATTGCTGCTCTTCTTTGTCAGTAAATATATCACTAAATTGGCTTGTAAATATGTCTCCAAAAGGCCTTAAACCTTTAATAAAAACTCGCTTTGGCGATTCATAATTTAAGCTAAAATTAGCGGCAAAAACAAAAACCTGCTCTTCACCGGCAAATGCTTTAGCGTCTTTATTATGCCAATTAAGCAACGCTCGAGCTCGAGCCTGTTTACCTTTCTCGTTATAAGGGCCTGCGTTATTCAATAGTTCAATTAACTCTTCATACTCTGGGCCTACCTGCTCATCAATTTTGCACTGGTTGTCATCCCACATATCCTCAAACTGATAGTCATCGTCATGCCATGTATCCACCATTTTATTTAAAATAAGTTTTGTTTTGTAACCTTTATTTGCATTACGTGTGGCTTTACCTAAATAGCACAGTTTTGACTTATACTTCGGGCCGTTATCATTAATACCAATAGTCTGCTGCAGTATTAAATCACATGGCACACTACGCCAATCTAAACCAATGAGTTTTTTTGTATAGTTATCAGACTCTAGCTCTGTACAGGTGGCTACAACCATAATATCGACTTGGGTATTCCAATCAAAGTCATCAAATATTATGTCATCGCCAAACTGGCGTACTTTAAACCCTAAACTTTGTGCGGCAGCAAATTCACTCTCAAATAAACGGATTGAGCGCCCTTGCCTTTGTATTTTACTGGTCATTAAATAAGGCTTTCCTTCACCGCCAAAGCGCACCAAAATTCTAATGCTTTTTTCCCCCGCAAAAAGCTCTGGGTATACAAAGCTTGAGCTATTACTGGTTAAAAAGTCTTTTATTAATAGTGACTCTTCATTACCACCATTACGCTTTGTATTTAAATCAACATAAAACTCATTCGCCACATATCTATTTTTTAAACCAAGGGCATCAAGAGCCTCAGCAGTATCAGACTCAAAAATCATCTCATCACTATTATCTTTACGTTCCCCCATTAACGGCAATACAGCTTCACGACTACTGCCAACCTGCGCACCAATGAAATAACGCATGTCAGAAAAATTGTCATCTTGATAATATTCAAATGCAGAGTCATGCATAAATGGGTAAAAAGCCGCTTCATGAACCATAGGTTTAGTGCCTAAGTAAGTTTTTGGCCCTAACTGAAAAAACGGCGTAAATACACAGCCAAACTTTCCAGCAAAGTGCTTTTCGCTCTCTAATAGCTCAGACTCAACAAGCGGCCTTACGAGCTCTTTATAAGCAAGCTCGTTATTTTTCCCGTCACAGCGCGTTACTTTAAAGGTAATAGGGGCAATACCGGTCATCGTATCGTTAAACACCACTAAAACACGGATAGGTGTAAATGGCGTTAAGCGCTTTAGTTTGTTGGCAATAATTGGCAACCATTTTTTTGACGTTGGGTCTTGATAATATAGGGCGCTGTGATGATAACTTGCTTCACCATAGTCAGAAAATACCGGCTCAAAGGTGTTTGCAAAGCTTTCTAAGTATTTACTGCCTGCTTTTTCTTGGGTGCCAAAGGTATGAATAGGAAAGTAGTTTTGAAATTCAGCGGTAATATAGTTATGTTCACGCGCGAGTGTTGGCACCGTCATCATATAAAAGCCATACGGGTTAGACTGCGAGTGCACATAAAGTGCATTTTGAGGATCTTCTACCACAGCTTTACGTGCGGCTTTAGTTAACAGGCTATAATTATCGCTAAAACCATAAAGCGCTTTATTATCAGTATCATTACTTTGTTGTGCGGTAATGCTATCAATTAAAAACACCCAAAATGTATCCATCCTAATTGATGCACCAGGTAAATTAGGCAGTGCCCAGCTATCACCTAATAAAAAGTTCTCTATGTACTGTTTTACTTTATAGCGCTCTAAGTTTGAATAATACTGGCTTTTATCACCTTCACGCTGCGCCCTTAATAACAAGCCCATCAGGCCCGATATTGCCTCTGAGCGCAGTCTAAATTGCGCAGCCCACTGCGTACTTTGCTCTGTGCTTTCGCTCTCTTTAAATTCATTAAGCAGCTCATGCATCATCCCTTGGTTAGCCGCGCATTCTTGGCCTAGGCGTTTATCTCTTTGAATTTCCGCATAATACTTTTTACAGGCGTTATCGAGCAGCACTTCATCCATTAAATTAGCAGCCGATGTAGCAACCGCAGCGCCTGCTTTTATTACTGCCACCGCTGCAGCAATCGGTGCTGTTGCCGGAATAAATGCCATCACACCTAAAGCAATATTGATCATTTGCCACGCCATGGCATCGGCAGTTTCACCTACTTTTATGTCGTTAACCACGGTTAAGTTACGAAAGCGCTCTAAGCTATCCATACCTTCGCGTGATGGGCAAACAGAAAGCTGGCTAATAGCATAAGCGGCAATATGTACACGGCGATTTTGCGCTCGGCTGGCTTCATCTTTATTATTTACAAGTGGCTGAGTATAACCTAGCCCTTGCACTTCAATACGCGCCTCATCAATACCAGCTTGAGTTACTAAAATATTTTTAACAGCATCGGCTCGTCGCTCAGATAGCGCCATATTATAATCGTAATGACCCAGATCGCAGGTATGGCCTGCCACTATAATTTTAAGAGATTCGTTTAGCTCAAACGCCTTTAAAACCGCTTCACTTTGCTGCAAAATAACATCACGGTATTCATCGCTTACCTGCTCACTATTAAGTGCAAACTGTGCTTTAATTACCACGTCTTTTACAATTTCTTTAGCACTTAAATGCTCAAAGTAATCCTGAGCAACCGTTTTATAATGCTGCTTAGATTGCACTAAGTTAGGAATATCAGTGCCAATCTGCTGTACTGTAGTTTGCCCAAGCGCAACAATGTTAGTCGCTAAATCAGCCATATTTAACGCATTGCCTGTTGCATCCATTGCCACTTTAGGAATGCCAAGCTTTTTACCTAAACTATTGTTATAACTTTCCATTGCAGCTGGTGTGTTCGCTGGTAAGCGCCACAGATTTTCTGCAAGTGCTTGCCTCCACCCCTCGGTTGTCATAGCAGCACGCGCACTGCGTAGCTTTTGCCACGCATCTTGCCCATCTTGCATCGCAAATACCGCGTCTAGGGTTGCTTGAATGGTTTTATCTGCTGTTTTATTTAAATGGGTATGAATTGCCTTGGCAATTTTACTGCCTAACACAAATTTACCATTAGTGGTAAAATTGCCGTTACTGGCACTGGCGGTTATATCAGTATTAACTAACCCGGCGGCGAGTTGTGCGCGGCCTTTAGCCACCGCCCAGCCATGGCAAAAACTCTCAAAGCCACTGGCTATTTTTATTGGTTCATCGCTCACTTTAGCGCGGCCAACCTCTTTACCGCTTTCATCTTTAACACTAATATTTTTAGGGTCGTACGTGGCATGCTCGGTTTTTAAATCTTTAGCATAACTAATTAAATGGCTATAAAAGCGCGGGAATTGCTTTATTATTGCCTCTTCCACCGAAAGCGGGTCGCAGTTAATTACATCAAACTCACCCGCTTCATTTTTTATATCAAAACGCACCATTTCGGCGAGCTCGTAGTAGTAATAAGTACCGTCAAATTGAATCGATTTAGTGCACCAGCGCTCAAATTGTCCTTTAAGTAGCTCTTCTTCAAGCCTTATTTTAATTCGGTATAACCCTTTAGGTAACTTCTTATCAGTACCTGATATCACCGCTAAGTTGGTTTCAGGGTCGAAAGTAGCTGGTATATCCTCCCCCACTGGTGGTGACAAAACAATTTCTTCATCCGAAGAAAGAAGTGGTATATTTGGATTTATACTTAAAATTATTGCCCGGGTTTTTGCCAGTATATAGGCTTGGATACTTTTTACGTTTTTTTGAGTTATTTCTCTTTCATACCACTTATTGTAAGTGTCGTCTTCGCTACTTTCTGTAGGTTGTTTTAAATTGGTAATCGGGACTGTTTGTAGCTCTAATAACGGCGTATTTGAGCTACTGTAATTTTTTAAATTATCAACAAACTCTGCAGTCCAGCCACTAGGGTTATTATTTGCAATAAGCCCTATAGACTCCATTGGCGGAATAATAATAGGTCGTTGATTAATAGCAGTGTATGAATGAAATGGCTGGCGTACGTCTAATGAGTCACTATTTATTGTTGATAAAATACCCGCGCTATTTGTTTTTAATACAATAGGCTTTTTTGTATCGTAAGTGGCTGACTCAGGCTGCTCGGCCACCACGATTCGATTTGCTACCGGAGTTAATTTGCCAACCGGTTTATTATTCTCAACATATCCAGTTAGTAAATACACTAACGGGCTTGCAGATCCTTTGCTCATTTCATGCATTTTATTGTCCTTTTGCTGCTAAATTTGTAATCGCGATAGGAGCTAAAGGCCGCATACCCCAAATATATTTTTCTTTTATTAACACCTCTGAGTACTCACCTGTCACTATATTCTTTGTTTTTATAATACGCTCTGAAAGATAGAACCCTTTTTCATCACGCTCTTGTAAATGTTTTACTAAATACTGCAATTGATAATCTTCTTCTGGAGAGAAAATTATCCCGCCGCCAGTTCCTTCTTCCGAACTTTCTATATCAGGATTGGCAATATTCACCCAGTGAAAATGCGCTTTCGGTCTGGCGTGGGTCATAAACGCTAAATACTTACCATCCGGTGAAATACGGTGGTTTTTCATCTCCCACGCTTTCGGAAAACCAAAATTCACTTTACGCACTATTTCGCCATTAAACTTATGTATCCAAAAGCCATCGTGCTTTACCGCTAAAAATTCTTTATCGCCCGGGAGTAAAAACAGCTCATCTGAATAAATTATTTTGCGCTGTGTAAGAGTGGCTGTTGATACCTGGTAGTTGTAATGTTTACCATCTGCATAAAAAATCACATTATCGCTATCTGAGGTCCAGTTAAATGAAGGATGCCCCCCCCCGCCTGACATGGTGATTAGTTTTTGTTCTTTGGTGTCGTAAAGCTGGCGTGTCGCTCTATCATTGATATAACCCGAAATTGCTATATAACGGTTATCTGGTGAGCGAACTGCCTTATGCAGCCCTACAGGTCTAAATTGTATAAACACTTCTTCAGGAATTATGCGGCGCCTGTCTGAGCCATCTAAACGCGATGACCACAGCGTGCGTATCTCACTGTATTTGTATTTATTCCAAAACATTAACCGCGGGGTTGAAAATGTATCTGCATCACCATACACCTCTTCGCGTATTTCGAGTGGCCACTCTGGATGGTTTTTGTGCTCTTTAGCCCATGGGTATTTAGCAACATCAACCTCTACTTGTGGTGAACTTTGCGATGATGGCTCTGAGCAACCGCCTAGTACCAAGCTGGCACAAAGAGAGAGCACGCAAAACATGCTGTATTTTTTAAAAAACATCAAAAACTATCCTTTTACTACATGCACTTATTTACGAGGTAATATAAATAAGTGCATTCATTAAAACTTGTGTTATTGCGTCAAAGTGCTTGTGCTTGCACTTACTCTTCTACTATTTCTGTCACTTCAATCGAGAGTGTTAAATTACTGATAAATAAACGGCGTATTTGAGCTACTGTAATTTTTTAAATTATCAACAAACTCTGCAGTCCAGCCACTAGGGTTATTATTTGCAATAAGCCCTATAGACTCCATTGGCGGAATAATAATAGGTCGTTGATTATTATTGGCAGTGTATGCATGAAACGGCTGGCGTACGTCTAATGAGTCACTATTTATTGTTGATAAAATACCCGCGCTATTTGTTTTTAATACAATAGGCTTTTTTGTATCATAAGTGGCTGATTTAGGCTGTTCAGCAACAATAATTCGATTTGCTACCGAGGTTAATTTATCAACCGGTTTATTGTTTTCAACATATCCAGTTAGTAAATACACTAACGGGCTTGCAGATCCTTTGCTCATGTCATGCATTTTATTGTCCTTGTGCTGCTAAGTTAGTAATTGCTACAGGGACTAAAGTTCTCATGCCCCAGATTCCTTTTTCTTTAACTAACCCTTCAGTTTGCACACCTGTTAGTATGTTTTTTGTTCTGATGACACGCTCTGAAAGATAAAACCCATTTTCATCACGTTCTTGCGAGTGCTTTATTGTATACTCTAATTGATAATCTTCCTCTGGAGAAAAAATAACTCCACCACCTGTTCCTTTCTCTGAATGCTCTATTTCAGGGTTTGCAATATTCACCCAGTGAAAATGGAAGTCTTTTCTGCCATGAGTCATAAACGCTAAATATTTTCCATCCGGTGAAATACGGTGGTTTTTCATCTCCCACTCTTTTGGGAAACCAAAATTCACTTTACGCACTATTTCGCCATTAAATTTATGTATCCAAAAGCCATCGTGCTTTACTGCTAAAAACTCTTTATCGCCGGGCAATAAAAAAGCAGCGCCACTGTGGTGAATTTGTGGTCGTGGGGTTAACTCGCCTGTTGGAACATGGTAATTAAAGTTTTTGCCATCTGAGTAAAAAATGACGTTTTCACTGTCTGAGGTCCAATTAAACCACGGGTAGCCACCCCCACCTGACATGGTGATTAGCTTTTGCTCTTTGGTATCGTAAAGCTGGCGCGTCGCTCGGTCATTTATATAACCCGAAATAGCGATATAACGGTTATCTGGTGAGCGAGATGGTGGATGCAATCCCGCAGGTTCCAACTGGGTAAAAATTTCTTCAGGAATTATGCGACGCCTGTCAGAGCCATCTAAACGAGATGACCACAGCGTGCGTACCTCACTGTATTTGTATTTATTCCAAAACATTAACCGCGGGGTTGAGAAGGTATCTGCATCGCCAGACACCTCTTCACGTATTTCCATCGGCCACTCAGGGTGGTTTTTATGCTCTTTAGCCCATGGGTATTTAGCAACATCAACCTCTACTTGTGGTGAGCCTTGTGAAGACGGCTCTGAGCAACCGGTTAATAAAGCTATAAACACAAATACGGATACCGTATAGCCCTTGTTAAAAAACACCTTAAAAATCCTTTTATAAAAACCTAAATAAAAAAGCCCATATCAATGAGCTCTTTATTTACGCAATGTTTAATCGCTTAATTTACGAATATTAATCGCCTCGATACTGACTTCATCTAAACTTTTCGAATGTAACTCAAACCATTCCTTAACCTCATCAGCCGTCATCTCATTTGAATGATAAAAACCTTTTTGGTGATCGTTTAAGTGCGGTTCGAGTTTGTTATAGCGTTTACTATTCATTGCTTTAGACCATGGCGCGTTATTGATTACTGATTTCGGTAAGTCCACCTCTAGGGCAAAGCCGTGACTGTATGTATCATCGAATAACAAGCCATCAACAGTGCTAAAGTCGGCAACGTGTATACCTGAATTACCAGCCGTTCTAAACTCTTTAAAACATAGTTTAGGTGATTCATCAACCGAGCCATTAGCGTTTATATCCACTTTACCAAAAGGGCGAATACCTTTTACGGTATTGCCTTTGGGGGTCTTATAATCCAGTTTAAAACGTGCGACATACAAATGCTTTTTCTCAGTTTGGCCTTGCTTGTCTAACTCAGCTTTTTTGTTATGCCAATTAAACAACGAGAGTACCTCTTGCTCTTGCTCTTGAGAATCACTTCTTAAAAATGAAATAAAATCGCGAAGTTGAGACTGCCCCTTTACGTTGCGTCGTCTTGTTAGTTTATATTGGTTATCACGTATTTTATCTTTATCAAAACCACCTGTTAAAGAACGTTCAATTTCACCAATATTAATTAAATTACTGGGATAAGTAGGCCCTTGCAACTCACTGTCTTTAAGCCAACTTGACGAAATACCCGCCATACTCAAAAAACACGGAATAGTATTGGAGTTTAGGTTGATCAGGTCTTTGCTGTAATTATCTTCAAGTAACTTATCGGCGGTTACCACGACAAAAACTTCAATTTCAGTATTCCAATCATATTTTTCAATTTTAAGGCTATTACCGTGGCGAGTGATGGTAAGGTTGTTTTTTATTGCACTTGCCCAAAGCTCGCGCTTATAAAGCTCTTCATAAGTAGTTTTTTTGTAAGGTCCCTCTAAATACTCATTGTTTAAATTCGCTAATGAGATAAATGGCGCGCCTTCGCCCCCAATTCTAATTGCCATAGTAACGGTTTTTTCACCATCAAATAACGCAGGGTAGGCAAAGCTTGAATCATAGCTTGTTAGGTAGTCTTTAATTAACAGCGAGCTGTGTTTTTCTTTATCAACACTTACTAAAAAGTCGTCTTCAATAAAACTAAGTACCCCATCAAACTCAACGGGGCCTTGTGAAGGTGTTTGTTTAAGCGGTAAATCTACACTTGTCGTGCTAGCCACTTGGCACCTGATTCTATAGCGCATATTATTTAGGCGACCAGAGTCAGCATAATCATCTGCGCTATTAATACCAGGTAACAAAAAAGCCGCTGAATGAGCGGTTGGCTTTATACCTAAATACGTTTTAGGCCCAAGTTGATAAAATGGCTGAAATACACAGCCAACCATACCTATATAACGCGATTCATCAAAACCATCTTGATTAATAAATAGCTCATCTTTGGTCAGCGCACGTGCAAGCTCTGAATACTTAATACTGGTTACATCCCAGCCATCTATACGCTTCACTTCAAATGTGAGCGGTGCTATATGGGCCATCGTTTCATCAAACACCACCAGCACTCTAACCGGTGTAAATGGGGTAATTGATTCATCCCCTAAATCACTCATTAAGTGCCATTTTTTAGTATTAACATCTTGGTAATACATCACACTACAATGATAATTTGCTTCACCGTATTGCATCATTAATGGGTCAAAAGTATCAATAAAGTTGTCAAGCTCATTAGTGCCTAAAGTATGTATCGGAAAATACTTTTGATACTGTGTTTGTAAGTAACCTTGTAAGGAAGACACTGGCGCTTTAGACATCATATAAAACCCAAGCGCAGGGCTAACCATGCCTATCAAACTTGCTGTTGATCTTTCTTCATCCATTACTTGTACGTGGTTGTCGTATAATATTTTTCGGTCACTCGCGGCGGTTAATTTAAAGTCTTGGTTTACACCATAGGTTAATTGGTATTCCCGCTCAGCTGCACCAGAGCCTTTCATTTTATTTACGTTTTCAACTAAGTTAACCCAAAACGTATCCATTTTTATTACCGCGTTATCTATTAGCGGATACGCCCACTCATCGCCGAGTAAAAAGTTTTCAATATAGGCCTGAATCTCTAATTTTTTTGCATTGTTAATGTAGTCTTCTTTGCTGCTTGCATACACTTGCGCTCTTAGCAGTAACCCCACTAAACCCGCAATGGCTTCAGCTCTTACTCTGTATTGCGCCGCCCATAAAGTGCTATTAGCAATGGTGTGGTTACTGTTCATCTCTGTTACCAAATCACGCATTAATGCTTGGTTGGCGCTACTTCGTTCGCTTTGCTGTTTTTGCCTATCATCAACTGCTAAATATTGTTTACAGATATTATCTGTCATTACTTCATCAGCTAAGGCAGCAACGCCACGAGTAACAACAGGCGCTGCGTCTACCACCGCTTTAAAAAAACCAATTGAACGTGCCGCAAGCGCGGTATGAGGTATTACACTTAATACCGCAAGCGCAGTGTCAAGCGCCGCCATTAATGCTTTGTCGCCCTCTTTTGAGCGTGCTATTTTTTTCTCAACACTTAAGCTACGGTAACGTTCTAAATTATTCAGCCCCTCACGAGAGGCACTGACAGCAAGGTTACTGACAATATAAGCTTTAAGGCTTACCCGCCGGTTAATTGCCCGTTGGGCTTCTGAGTCGTTATCAACCAAGTTCTCAAGCATGCCGTACCCATATACCCGCATGCGAGATTCAACTTGGTTAGCATCCATACCGCGGCTAATCATCTGCTCAGCCAAAATAGTTTTAACAGCCTCAGCGCGCCTTAAAGACAACTTTTTATTATATTCAAAGCCGCCTATATCACAGGTATACCCTGAAATATCAACCATTGCATTAGGGTTTGCGAGCAGCCCTTCAACAATAATTTGGCTACGCGATATTATTTCATTTTGGTACTGCTCACTCACAACGTCACTGTCAAGTTCAAACTGGCTTTGAATAACTACATCATGGCTTACTTCGCGCTCGCTTAAACGGGCAAAATAATCATCAGCTACTCTTTTATAATGATTAACACTGGTGTTTAAAGTGTTTTCCGCCTCACCAAAGTACGATATGGTCGCCTCACTAAACGCGCAAATACTTACAGCTAAATCAACGGTATTAATAGACTTATCTAATACGTTAAGTACGCTTGCAGGCACTCCTAACGTATCACCGAAGGTATTATTGAATTGCAGTTCCTGATTATCAGTTAAACCACCGTTAGCTAAACTAAAAGGCAAGAAGTATTTGCTTAATGCATCGCTTGTTGTCAGGTCACTGGGGTTAGTTAATGCCTCCCTCATTTTAGCCCAGGCATCAACACCGCTATCAAGTGCAAAGGTAGCATCAAGCATTGCCGATACTGCAGGGTCTTGGTTAGTTTGAAAGTGGGTATGCAGAGTTTTAGCAACTAATTTGGCAAATTTCCCTCGGTTATCATGGTGTACGCCATCGGCATCAACATATTGCTGCATGTCGGCAACTAAAAAGCCCGCAGCAAGGCTGGCGCGGGTTTTAGTTAATTCCCAGTTTGTACAGTAATCTAAAAAGCCACCGGCAATTGCCGTGGGTTTGCTATTCGGCATTTTGGCATCGGGCGAGCCATATTCAGGCAAGCCTTTTTTTGGCTCATTAGGGTCAAAACCTTCAGGGGCAGAGGCCGTGTTTTTTGCAAAGTTAATTAAGTGGGTGTAATAACTCGGAAACTGCTTAATCAGCGACTCTTCAACAGAAATTGGGTCGCAGTTAATAATATCAAACTCACCCGCTTCATTTTGAATGTCAAAATGCAACATTTCGCTGAGTTCGTAATAAGGGGTGCCACTGTCATCATAGCTAAGAGCGTTTTGGCTCCAACGGTTACCAAGCGGCCTAAGAGTTCTTGAATCTAATTTAACGCGTATTTTATATAAACCAGCGCTCAATTTTTGATCATTGTTATTTATAACCGCACTATAAACTTTACTTTCAGTTCCGAGCTCATCCTCCGTATTAAAAAAACCTTTAATTGGCGTTTCAGTACCTTTTACTATTTCAACATTACCATCGCCGCCTGCCAACGGAATGGAGCGATTTACACTGAGTAACAGCGCCCGTGTTTTAGGTATAACATAACCATAAATATGGGTTACCTTGCTCTTAATAATGTGCTCGTTATACCAGTCGCTGTAGGTTTTATCTTTACTATCAGGGCGCTTTAAATCTGCAACTGCAATCTGTCGATAAATAAGGGTATTAATCTTGCCCTTATAACTTCCTAGTTCAGTTTTAAATGCCTCAAACCACTTATCACCTTGGCTTGCCGCTAACAAGCTTATCGCATCAACCGGCGGCACAATAATAGGTCGGTTTTTATGAGCATGAAACGGGTTTCGTGTCGTCAACTGTTTGTAATCAACAGCCTCAAGCACGGCGCCTTCATCACTGCTTAACAGTATTGGTGCAGCTCCATCGCTATCAGCCACCACCACACGGTTAAACAGCGGGGTGAGCTTACTGATTGGCTCGCCTCTATTAACATAACCCGTGAGTAAATACGCTTTAGGAAAACTAGATTGCCCAGTATTCAATTGCTCTGTCATTGTTCATCCTTGATATTAAACACGTCAAAAATATATATATTTCCCATGCCCCATATATCATTTTCTTTAATTGGTATTTCTCGTGTTTGCTGAGTATTTAAATCAAATTCATAAAAAAAGTCATCTATATAATACTGACCATTCCCCATTAAATCAGTCGAATCTTTAAACCCTTTACTTAACACTTTATTTTTTTTATCTGAGAAAAAATAACCCCCTGTTTTGAAAGGTTTTGTAATGCGCTTACTGGGGTCTGATAAATTAACCCAGTAATATTTAGGGTATCCAAGCCCCTCTGATAAAAAAGAAATATAATCGCCGAAAGGGGATACTTTTAAATACTGCATCGTAAATTGGGTGTTAAAGCCTAAATCAACCTTCTCAATCACGTCACCATTAAAGTCATGTAACCAGTATTTATTTTTTTTATCGGCTAAAAAAGTTTTACCGTCTGGCAATAAAAACAAGCCATTAGAGTAAATAATTGGCCGCTCAGTAAGTGTTTTAGTGGGTACGTGGTAGTTATAATGTTTACCACTGGCGTAAAAAATCACATTTTCACTGTCTTTAGTCCAGTTAAAATGAGCATAACCATGGCCTTTGCTCATTAAAATAAACTGTTGGGTTTTAGTGTCCCACAGCTCGCGGGTAAAACCGTGCTCTGTTGTATCCATGGATAAGGCAATGTACCGGTTATCAGGAGAGCGCTTTGGCGTGTGGCTACCAATAAGCCCTCTACCTTCGAAGGCATTTTCAGGAATAATGCGGCGCCTATCAGAGCCATCCATGCGTGCTGAGAACAGCGTTTTCTTTTTCATCCACTCGACTTTCGCGTTAAATAAAATACGCGGAGTTGAAAACGTTTCTTTATCGCCATATACCTCATTGCGCACCTCTTTAGGCCACTCAGGGTGGTACGTATGACGATACGCCATTTTATCTTTACTAAATCGGCTGGGTTGCTCTTCAACAACTTGTTTAGCAGGTGGATTAGGCTCATCACCACAGCCAGTTAATAGCAATGTAGCGACACTTAGTAACATTATTACTGCACGGCGTGAAAATGACTTAGTTAACAGCGGCGTTATTGGTGATTTTTTTACTGAAATTAATGACATCAATAGTCCTTGATTGTACGGTGTAAATTGGTCGTAGAGGCAGCAATGCGAAGCATGAACGGGGTAGTTTTTTGGGCATGAAACGGT
>NZ_JACJFH010000101.1:0-15568 GCF_014164495.1 Pseudoalteromonas sp. SG41-5
AGCTGTGCGAGGATTTTTCAGCTCAATCACGCTTATCGCTTTGGTTGATTTACCCTTTGTACTTTTATACCTCACCGTGATTGCTATCATTGGCGTACAGCTTAGTATCCCGATCATTGTCGGAGCACTGTTGCTACTATGCTATGCCTTAGCCGCCCACCGTAAATTAGAAGCGCTATCAGAGCAAACAATGAAAGCCAGTTCAATGCGTAATGCTATTTTAGTAGAGAGTCTCACCAATATCGAGGACGTTAAAAGCTTTCATAGTGAATGTAAAACCCAGGCTGCATGGGAAAAATCAACCATTTATATTGCTCGGGTTAATGCACAGAGCCGGCTGATCTCCGGTTCAATTGCTAACTCAGCCACTTGGCTACAACAATGTGTTGGCGTGATAATTATGATTATTGGGGTGCACTTAGTTATTGCTGGTGATTTAACCCAAGGAGGCTTGATCGCCGCCTATTTATTATCTTCACGCACTATGGGGCCAATCGGTCAATCTGCCGCTGTGTTAGCACAATTTCACCATGCCGCTATTGCCATGCATTCACTCAATGAAATAATGGAAAAAGAAATTGAGCGTCCTGCAGGAAAGCATTGGTTAAGTCACCCCGTTTTACGTGGTGATATAGAGTTTCATGATGTGCACTTTAAATATGCTGATGACAGTAACGAAGCATTATCAGGTGTATCATTTAAAATCAAAGCCGGTGAAAAAGTGGCTATCCTAGGACGTAATGGCTCAGGAAAAAGCACCCTAGAGAAGTTAATCCTAGGGCTGCATGAGCCAAATTCAGGATCAATTTTAATTGATAACACCGATATTCACCAAATAGATCCCGCAGAATTACGCCATAACATTGGTTATGTTCCACAAACTATCTCACTATTTTTTGGCACCCTCAAAGACAACATCACCTTAAGTGCATGGCACGCCAAAGATGAACAAATTATTAGTGCTTGCGAGCGTAGCCAATTATTCGATCTTATAAACTCTCATCCTGATGGCTTTGACCTACAAGTTGGCGAACAAGGTCGCTTACTTTCTGGTGGACAACGCCAAGCTGTGGGAATGGCTCGAGCATTGATCAATGATCCACCCATACTCATTCTCGATGAACCAACCTCAGCACTGGATCATAATAGCGAAGCCAAAATCATCGCCAATTTAAAACAACACAGCCAAGATAAAACCTTACTTGTTGTTACTCACAGAACCTCATTACTTGAGTTAGTCGATCGTATTATCGTAATTGATAATGGCAAAATTATCGCCGACGGTGCAAAAGCCAACGTTATCGCGTCTCTCAATAATCAAGCCGTAGAGCGTGCCTCATGAGTAAAAATAAAATCACTATAGAGCAACGCTCTTTTGAATCTGTCGGTCGTGCCATTGAGACTAGTAAAGGACAAAAGCCATCAATATTTAATAACTTATTTAAAGGCTGGTTATCCCCACCTAATAGCCAAGATTGGGTGGTCGATGCACAATGGGAAAAAATGCAACAGCAACCAGCCAGTGCCAAGTTACTGCTATATTTAATTTGTTTAAGTATGGTGTTGCTGGTTGTTTGGTCTGCATTTGCAAACCTAGATGAAGTTGCTCGTGGTGAAGGCCGAGTGATCCCATCAAATAAATTGCAACTGATCCAATCCTACGATGGCGGCATGGTAGAGCAAATTAATGTCCGCGAAGGGCAAATCGTCAATGCTGGCGATGTATTAATAAAAATAGACCCTACCAGATATATTTCGAACTTTAGAGAAAACCAGTCAAAAGTGTTGTCACTCAGTGCCAAAGTAGCGCGTCTTGAAGCTCAGACTAAAAAACAACCGTTAATTTTTGAGACTAAACTCACTGCTGATGCGCCGGGAGTCGTGATGCACGAACAAGCACTTTACACCAGTAATAACCAAGAGCTTGAACAACAAGTCGCAATTCATAAACGCCAATTAGAACAACGCCGTCAAGATCATATCGAAGCACAAGCAGCCCTGCAACAGCATAGCAATGCCTTACGATTAATAAACCGCGAACTACAAGTAACCCGCCCATTACTACGCTCAGGCGCAGTATCTGATATCGATATTATTCGTTTAGAACGCCAAGCTGTTGATTTAAATGGTGAGATAAACCGCACTAAGGCTGTTATTAATCGTAGCCTTTCTGCTATTAATGAAGCGAAGAATAAAGTAAACGAAGTCGAATTATCTATGATAAACCGTTGGAATAATGAGCTTTCTGAAGCACGGCTGCGCCTAGATGCAATTAAAGAAACCGAATCTGGTTTAGCAGATAAAGTCACCCAAACTGAAATTCGCTCTCCGGTTAATGGCACTGTGCAACGCCTGATGGTCAATACCGTCGGTGGCATTTTACAACCTGGTAGTGATGTACTTGAAATAATACCGCTGGATGACCAACTGATTGTAGAGGCCAAAATCCCTCCGAAAGACATTGCTTTTTTACGTCCGGGACAAGCTGCAATGATCAAATTTAGTGCTTACGATTTTGCGATATACGGCGGACTAAGCGCCGAAGTTATACAAATTAGTGCCGACACGATTACTGATGAGCGAGACAACACGTTTTATTTAGTACAGCTGAAAACGGACAAAAGCCACTTTGCCGAAAACCTAACAATTATTCCAGGAATGACAACTCAGGTAGATATTATTACTGGTAAAAAAACCGTGTTGGAGTACTTGCTTAAACCGGTATTACGAGCAACCTCATTAGCAATGACTGAGCGTTAATTAATATTATTCTTACATTTTTAATATGGAACTATAATGCGCCAAAGTGTCTTTATCACCGAAGCTAAGTTTATTTCACCTCACTGGCAAGCAGCCTACCCTGAATGTGAAATACGACAGCAACAACCACACAATATTACAGCAGATACTATTTTATGGATCTTAGCTGGCAGTCCTGATTGGCTTAGCGTAGTACAAAGGTACAGTAAAAATCGCATTCCAGTGATTGTGATGAGCAAAGAGTTAAACATGGCAGAACTCTGCGCTGCGCTGCAAGTGGGAGCTCGCGGTTATGTTGAAGCATTTGCCAGTAAGGTAATTATAGAGCAAGTGGCAGAAACCGTTATCAGTGGCGGCATCTGGTTACCGGGTCAGTTGCTATCAAATTTAGTCGGCGTGCTCTCAAAGCAGTCAATCAGTTATCAGCATGCTTGTGATCTAACACTATTAACCAAACGCGAACACCAAGTGGTCGATATTGTTGTCACAGGTGCCAGTAATAAAATGGTTGCAAAGCAATTAAACATTACCGAACGTACCGTTAAAGAACATATGAGCTCGATTTTTAACAAGCTCAAAGTTCGTGACCGTATGCAATTGATGCTCGCAGTAAAAGGAAGTTAAAAAATTGAGAATTCAATTTCTAATACTTGTGCATCTTCCGTAATGTTATAAATCAACCGCATTTTTCTACATTAAGAACCAGAGTACAAACGCAATACTATGTCCGTAGATTAGAGTCTACCTTGGGCAGAATACACAACCCTATATTTTATTCTTCCGCGCTTGCTTTTACTTCATCATCAACTGGTTGCGATACTATGCCATCGAATCCTAGCCCTTGTAATGTCACCTGATCTTCGGGGTTATTAACGCCCTCAGCAATGACTTTTATACCAATTGAATGAGCTAGTGCGCACACTCCTCTTAAAAAAGTCTGATTATCTTGGCTGTAACTAATATTGTGTCCGTAAATACTATCAATTTTAATCATTTCAAGACCTAACTCATGAATTTTATCTATTTTAGTGAAAGCTGGCCCGACCCGTTTCAGTGCCACTTTTGCTCCCATACTTTTCACTTGCATACAAAAATCTTTAAAAATAGTCAATTCAGCAACAGCTAAACTTTCACGTATATCAAAACAAATATGCGCTGCTAATTTTGGAAACGCCAATAAATAAGTCAATATCGCAGCAAGCGCGGCATCATCTAATAATGTTTCTTGTGATAATTCCACCGATATAAGTTTTAAATCCTCTCGCGCTTCAAATGTTTGTACCAGATATTTGATCAAGCCCCAGTCTAATCGAGCAAGTAACTTCAATCGCTTTGCCCATTGTAAGTAATAGCCACTACGATAGAGCTCACCATTGAGTAATAAACTTAAGCTCACTTGGTTTTGTAATAACTTACCCGAAAAAGATTTAACCGGATAAAGCAACACATCTAAGTCATTATTATCTAACGCGCGCTCAATCGCCTCACGCCAACTAGCAGCGTCAGAAAATAATTCATTGCGCTGCTTATTATTATTAATTTGAACCTGTATTGTCGGCTCTGCCACGGCGGCTTTTAATAAATTATCGACCCGTTTTAACAATGTAAAACGACTATCTTCACGCTCTATATAACTACAACTGTGTGGGATAGTTAAACCAATATGACTGTATTCTGCCAGTAATACTGCATGTTGTTTAAGTACCTTCGAACTCAGACTTTCGATATCATCAGTGTCATTTACCAATACCGCAAAATCGCTATGAGACATACGGGCAATATGACTTGCTGAAAAACGATCTTCATTGGCTTCTAAAAAAGCGACCAATGTTTGTGTAAAGCGGCGTAAAAAAGCCACCATCTCAACACGATTGATTTGCTCACTGATCAGGTCAAGATTGACAATACGAAATAAAAATAACGCGCCATGAGCATGTTCTTTTGATTGCTCCAATTGTGCTTCTAAAGTGGCACAAAAATACTCTCGATTCGCCAAGCCAGTTAATTCATCGTGCTGGCTTTTAAAACGAAACTCCTCTAAGCGTTTATTATCTTCTTTAATAATACGACTAAAGCGCGTTGACAGAAGATTCATCGAACTAACTAACCGAGCAAATTCATACGTTTTTGGTACTTTAGATTTAATAAAACGTTTATCACCTAGCGCATTTGCTTGCTGCACAACATCATCTAACGGGCGTAAAATTCGACTTAAAAAATGAGCACTCGCTATACATGCGGTAATCGCCACCATAAAAAAACTCCAGAATAATCGAATCGCGCTCTCCCATAGCGCTTGCTCTGTGTATTGACTATGGCTCTCTACATATAAAGTACCAAACTGCTGCCAGCCATCGCTCACTTGCGCAACGCCTGGCATCACATGTAATTGATAAAGATGATGAAACCAAAGTGGCGCCGATGTATCAAATTCACCACTAAATACTCGTTTTACGATCGGTTCACCTTGCGGGTCCTGCAATTCAATACGTTGGTAGTGCCCTGTATCAAAAGTAGCAGAAATAAGTAGCTCTAATTCAACATGATCTTTATGCAGCTGACTGAGCATTAAAGCCAAGCCATTAGCATTATCAATATTTTTTAAATACAACTGAGAAGAAAAATACTGTTTAGCCGAATACGTACTAATGAGCACACTACTGACGAAACCAATAATTATGACCACTAAAATAGCCAACCACAGTTCTTGGCGTAAAGTGATCTTACTTTCACGTTTAAATAAGGACATAAATGACATCACCAGATAATTCCTTCTTGTTGTGTTTGTTCAATAATTCGTCGCCAGCGAGATAACCTAGCAGTTGGATTGGCAACACTTTGGGTTGAGTTGTTCGCCCACAAGCCTTGGCTGTTAAAACTAAAAACGGGGCTTAGATCGGTGCGTTTAGCGGCAGGCAGTACTTTTGTTATTAAACTATCTAATATCAGCGGTTGTGCATTAGGAGTAACAAAATACCCCAACACCATATGCGCCTGAGTTTGTTTTGAGTTAGGACCGCCGATCTGTGCTTTAACGTAGATCAAACGTAACTTATCATCTTCAATGCCTAGTACTCGCAGACTAATATATTTAGCAATCGCATAATCTTCGCAGTCACCAAGGCCTTTGCCTAATGTTTCAAGTGGCGTTGCCCAGTAATCATTTTGCTGCCATAGCTCAATATCAGTACGATAGCGTAAGTTGCGAGCAAAAAAATCATTTACGATTAAGATTTTTTGTTGCTCAGTTTGATTCTGTGACTGAACCAACATCGTTTGCCAATTACGTGCTACCGCTACGCGCGTTGGTCCAAATTGCAGGTTCATTTTTTCTAAAAAGACATTAAACTGGATGGGGAGACGATCGGCAAAAACCACACTGGTAACTAGTATAAACAATAGCGCAAAATGCAGTAACGGGCAGTTACTAAACTTTCGCAAAAGCACGCAGCCAAAGTGCAAAACGCTCACTGACGCGACCATAAGTATATTAATAAAAACCGAGTTATTTTTTTACGTGCCACAAGCTTTATTCAATAAAAAACATTAAATAAAGCATAGCACTGAAGTATTCACTGTGAGATATTTTAGCGTGTATTTTGTTAGTTACTAACATAACTAACAACGAATTTATTAGATCAAGCGTTTTAGTAATAAGTTACTTTTTTAACTTCGCGTGGTTTAATTTCACCTATGTATAAGTCATGCACCCGCTTCATATCAAGTTGTAACTCTGTGGCATAGGTATCACCTACGGCATAGGTTTTAATTACTTGTGCGCCTTTAATAATCCCTTGTACTTGCCCTTGCAAGTGATCGTTTTGTGCAATACTGCCTTGCACTGTGGTGCCTGCGGTAATTTTTTGCCCATATACTTGCTCTGCAAGCTCACGATACGCTTCTAGTTTTGATGCTTTAATCGCCATTAATGAGCGTTGTGATTGGTTATCACCCGGTTGCGCACTGATCGGCGCATAACCCACGGCTTTTAGAATTGGGTAGTTATCTGGCTCAATATACTTATATTCCACATGTTTATCAAAAATACTGCTACAGCCAGCTAGACCTAAGCTTGCTAATATACAAATTGAAATCACAATACGCATGGCTTCTCTCACGCTTTAAAAGAGTCATTAATAACTAAATCAATGCACGATCAATGCCATAATTAACTGCTATGACGGTTTTAAAGCAACCTTGCAAAACAATTGGTACAGTCCTTGCTCTGTCACTGTTAATAGCAAATGTATATTCATGGGGTTAGGGTAATGAAGCGAATTTTATCAATGGTAGTAATCGCCAGCAGTTGGCTAAGTATTAGTCTATTCTCCTCCCATACAGTTGCCCAATGGTATGAATCAACCGGCCATGCAAGCATTAGAAATAATGATATCAGTGCGGCAAAATCGGCGGCAATAAAAGATGCTATCACCCAAGCTTTAGTGTTCTCAGGGGCACGCGTCAGCTCAATGCAGACCTTAGTAGATGGGGTGTTAACCCAAGATCAGCTAAAAATAAACAGCCATGGCGAAATTCAAAAGATAGAGATGATCAGCGAAGATCGTAAAGCCGATCAATTTGCAATTACTTTGCGCTTGGATATCTTCCCTCAACAAGAACACTGCCCTGCGAACCAATTTACTAAATTTGTTGCGATCACCCAAACACAATTAAATAATCGCGAACAAGCGAAGATGGGTCAAATATTTGACATTAATAAAGCCACCAGCGAAGCACTCTACAAAACGTTAAATCAATCGGCTATGAATGCTAAACCAACGGCTTATTTTAATTTTCCGATCCGCGTTGGCGAATTTTTTAATCAACAATACGATTACAGTAATGCCCTATTAGAAGAAATATCGAGCCGCAGTAATTCTCAGTATGTATTGTTAAGTCAAATTGTTGATATCTCAAATGGCGATAAACTCAATAACAGTTATGCTTTTTGGCAGGACGAAACCTACCAACGTTCATATAAAATAGATTTTGCCTTGTTTGATGGCACCACTTACGAGCGAATGTGGCAAAAAAGTTATCGCAGTCAAGCTATCTGGCCATTTGAAAAAACTGCAATTATTGACGTGTTTAGTGATAAATTTTGGAGTTCAGATTACGGCCAAAATATAGCCGACATAAACCAAACCGTTAGTTACGACTTACAAGCCGCAATGGCTTGCCTTGAAACCCAAGGTAAAATATTACATATAGAAAACAATAAGCTAATTATTAATTTAGGCAAAGCCCATGGTATTGAAAAAGGCCAACGCTTAAATATTGCACATCATAACTATTTAACCGATGCAGCGGGAAATAAAATGCCACACCTGATCACCACGCTCAATCAAATACAAGTTGAGCAGGTATATCAACAAAGTGCGGTTGCCGTCAGTATTGACCAACAACCACTGCCTAATATTCAAATAAATGATGTAGTAGAACTGACTAATTTAGAGCCTTAGTTAATTGTTGGTGTAAGCTTGGGTGCTCAATAAGCCAATTAGCAAGTAATTCAATGCCCGCTAAATGCGGGTAATGTTTACGACAGGTCAACACTACACTTCGCTGTTGAGTTGGGAAGATTGGCAAGTAGCTAATACCTGCGCGCTCTGTGCACGCAAGCTTAGGCACGAAGGTTACCCCATCATCCATAGCCACCAATGCTAATAAGGTTTCTAAGCTATTACCTCGGTACTCATTGGACACATCAACCCCAGCGGCAAAACAAAATTGCTGGGCTTGATCTTTAAAACAATGACCATCGCTGAGCATCAATAAACTGCACTCTTGTAGCTCATCTAACACTATTTTACTGCGTTTTGCTAAACTATTTTGCGCTGACATAGCGACCAAAAAGTCTTCTTTATACAATTTAACTGTATGATAAAGTTTAAGTTCAGGCACATCTGCTAATATAGCGATATCTAACTCACCGTTATCCAGTGCGCTTAATATAGTCGCGGTTTGCATCTCAACAAAAGCAAATTGGCTATCAGCAAACGCTTCTTTCATCGAGGTGAGTAAGGTAGGTAATAAATACGGTGCAATCGTTGGAATAATGCCTATTCTTACTTTACCTTGTAGTGGCGACGATGACGTTGCTGCTAGCTCTTTTAATATTTGGGTTTGCTCTAAGATCACTTTGATCTGTGTCAACAAACGTTCACCTTGAGCCGTTAAAGTAACCTGCTTAGTAGAGCGGTCAAATAAAGTAACACCCAGCTCTTGTTCAAGTTTTTTAACCTGTCCACTGAGAGTGGGTTGACTGACAAAACATGCATCGGCGGCTTTACGAAAATGCTTAAAGTGCGCAATCGCTTTTACGTATTCAAGATCTTTTAAATTCACTGCAAACTCATAATTAATCGGTAATACCTATCATACTAATATAAACAAACGATTGGAGCTATTATAACTTTCACGACATAATGGCTATCAACAAATCAAGAGGAACTAAAAAACATGTTAAAGAATATTGAAGGTCAAACAATTCCACAGGTTACATTTGCAACACGTCAAAATGACGAATGGAAATCAGTAACTACCGATGACATTTTTAAAGGTAAAACAGTGGTTGTGTTTTCACTACCCGGTGCATTTACACCAACCTGTTCATCAACTCACTTACCACGCTACAACGAATTAGCTGGTGTACTTAAACAAAACGGCGTTGACGACATTGTGTGTTTATCAGTAAACGATACCTTTGTAATGAATGCATGGGCTGAGCATCAAGAAGCACAAAACATTACCTTATTACCAGACGGTAACGGCGAATTCACTGACGGCATGGGCATGTTAGTTGATAAAAACGATTTAGGTTTTGGCAAACGCAGCTGGAGATACTCTATGCTGGTTAAAGATGGCGTAATTGAAAAAATGTTCATCGAACCAGATTTACCTGGCGACCCGTTTGAAGTATCAGATGCAGACACTATGCTCGATTACATCAACCCTAAACAAGTTAAACCAGAGCCGGTGAGCATTTTCACTAAACCTGGCTGCCCTTTCTGTAAAAAAGCGAAAGCATTATTAACAGAGAAAGGCCTAGTATACGAAGAGATCACTATGGGTGCTGGCGCATCACTGACTAGCCTAAAAGCAATTTCAGGCCGTGAGACCGTACCACAAGTATTTATCGGCGGTAAGCACATTGGTGGCTCTGACGATTTAGAAAAATACTTTGCTTAATTAAGTAAATACCTTAAGCAAATAATAAGGGGCAGCAATGCCCCTATCCATACCCTTTTTAAATACCCATTTTAAATACCTATTTTATTAACTAATTTAAAAACCAGTTTTTTAATAAAATTGGTATTGAGGACATCACCATGAAAGAACTAAACACCGACGTTGTTGTAATAGGTGCTGGCACCGCAGGTTTAAGTGCTTACCGCAATGCAAAACAACACACGTCTAACGTATTAATGATTGAAGCAGGCCCATACGGTACAACCTGTGCGCGAGTTGGCTGTATGCCAAGTAAATTACTTATTGCCGCCGCAGAAGCCGCCCATGCAATTGAAGCCGCGCCAGCCTTTGGTGTGCACAGCTCAAAACCCACCATCAACGGTGTTGAAGTAATGGCACGCGTACGTAACGAGCGCGACCGCTTTGCAGGCTTTGTGGTTGAGGCCGTAGACGAATTACCCACTGATGATAAAATAGTAGGCTACGCAAAATTTTTAGATGCCAATCGCGTACAGATTGACGACCATACAATTATTACCGCTAAGCGCTTTGTAATTGCTACCGGCTCTCGACCTGCTTACCCTAGCGTATTTAATAACTTTGGCGACAGACTAATCATTAACGATGACGTTTTCGATTGGCAAGACTTGCCAGAGTCAGTTGCTGTATTTGGCCCTGGTGTTATTGGCCTCGAAATTGGCCAAGCGTTGCATCGCTTAGGTGTTAAGGTAAAACTATTTGGTGTGGGTGGCGCGATTGGCCCAATTACCGACCCAGTTATAAAAGACTACGCAAATACCGTATTTGCTGAAGAGTTTTTTGTCGATACCGATTCAAACGTATCCGATATGAAACAAGTAGGTGATAAAGCGCAGCTTACCTATGTAGACAAAAACGGCAACAAACAAACCGAGCAATTTGATTACGTACTTGCCGCGACGGGCCGCGTACCAAACACCGATAAACTCGGTCTTGAAAACACCGGCATTGAGCTTGATGAACGTGGCGTACCAATCGCTGATAAACACACAATGCAATGTGGCGACTCCAATATATTTATCGCCGGAGATGCCAGTAACATGATCCCACTACTGCATGAAGCGAGCGACCAAGGCTCCATCGCAGGGCAAAATGCAGGCCGTTTTCCTGATGTACGTATTGGCCTGCGCCGAGCGCCAATTGCAGCCGTTTTCAGCGACCCACAAATTGCTATGGTCGGTGAAACGTACAAGCAAATAATGGCTCGTTATGGTGAGTGTGGTTGTTTTGAAGTTGGTGAAGTCAGCTTTGAAAACCAAGGCCGCAGCCGCGTGATGCTGAAAAATAAAGGTCATATGCGTTTATACGCAGAGCAAGGCACAGGCTTATTTTTAGGTGCTGAGTTTATTGGCCCACAAGCTGAGCATATCGCCCACCTACTGGCATGGGCTGTACAAAACAAAATGACTGTACCACAAATGCTCGACATGCCATTTTATCACCCAGTGATAGAAGAAGGCCTACGTACCGCACTGCGTGATTTAAACGCTAAGCTTAAATTTGGCCCAGATATCATTAACCAATGTATGGAATGTGGCCCTGGGGCATAAATAATAAAAAGCCAGTTAATTTAATTAATTGGCTTTATTACATATGATAAACTGCCAAATTATTAATTTTTTACAAGGAATGATTACATGGAAACTGACTTTTCTACTTTTGAAGAAGCGTTATATTTAGATAGTAAAAAAGCATTCAAGCAAATTTTAGCTGACTTGGGTGATGATATTTATGTAATCGGTTTTTATCACTCTGGTAGCTGTTCATTTTTACCTATGTTCAATACTCATACTGATTTTCAAAGCACATTTGAAGACGAATATGACTGCGAAGAAGATGACCGTTTACTCGCTAAATGGAACGTCAGTGACTTTCCATCATTAGAAGATTACTCAGAATATTTTGAACACAGTAGTGAAATTCTACAAACACTCGACAATGACGATAGCTATGAAATAGTCAGTGATGAAGAAATCCAAAAATATTGGCAAGCATGGTTATCAACCTTAGAGCGCGTGTTAATTCGCTTAGATAACGAAGGTATATTTTCAGAAGGTGTAGAGCGAAACTCAATCACGCTTGCGATACTCGCTTACGATGAAACTGAAGATGAGCAATTTTCACGCATTAAACGCATGAATCCGCCCGCTGTTTTAGCAACTATTGAAACCGATTTTGAAACAATGATTGCCAGCCGTAACGAAGCAGAGCAATTAGCGATGGCAGAATTTGAGCGTATGTTACAAGAGCGTTAGTTTTTAATAAATAGCTCTATATTGGCGCATAGTAAGTAATTGAGTAAAGACGAATTCAGCTATGGCTGCATTTCAATAAAATACATTAAAGCGAGCCTTTTTATAGGCTCGCCAAGTAGCTAAAAGGAATTTTATATGTGGTTTGAAAAACTGACAGGCTTTAGTGAAGAATCCCCGTTACAAGTGCATAAAAATTTATCAGTTAACGGTAATATTTTAAAATCTCATATTAATGCAAAGGAATATCATTGCGGCTTATTAGAAACACCATCATTAGCCGAATTAAGAAATCGCGTTAATTATAATAAAGCGCTAGATACAAAGAACTCTATTCGTGAAATCGTTGCTAATGTTCAAGACCTTCATACTGATAAGAACAATGTCGGTGCATTATTCCAGGTTGCCTCACAATTCAACCTCTTAGAAATGGTTTCTCCTGATGTTACACCTGAGCATGGTGTCGATGGCTATGAGTATGATCGTACTCAAGGACCAGCTTGCGCTATAGCTGCAGGTGCCGGAACTATTTATCGAAACTATTTTGCAAACGTAAATGGTGAAATTGGTCAAACGGCTAATAATCAGATCGATTGCCTGAGTGACATTGGTGCCGCATTAGGAAATAAAAATAACCGTCTTTGGCAAATGAAAAATGGTTATGCTTTGGTATCTGAAGAGGGGTTGACAGAAATAAATGAAAAAATTAACTCAACGACTGAATCTGAACTCGACAAATTAAAAGCTTTGTTACGCATTGGCATCCAATGGGATACAGAGGTGACACTAAATACTCTAAAGCAAACAGTCAGCCAAGTTTATTGTTCAGCGCTTCCTGTCGCATATTCACAAATACCACCAAGATTATGGGCTAATTTTGCCAAACTCATATTAGAGGCTTGTTACGAAGCAACAATATGCTCTGCTATTTTGAACTATCAAAAAACTGGAAACAATAAAGTATACCTAACACTTATTGGTGGTGGCGTATTTGGTAATGATAGACAATGGATTTTACAAGCCATTGAGCGCGCCTTGAAACTATACGAGTACGCAGACCTTGATATATTTATTGTAAGTTACGGCTCTTGTGATCCTTATGTTCAAAAATTCATAGATAATTTTTCAAAAAATAAATGATAACGACAGTAAAAGCTAGCGTCATTAATAACGAAACCTTACCAACATAAGCTTTAAGAGCGTTGGTAAGGCGCTAGCCTTTTAATTGTTAAGCCAATGGCTTTTTATTTCATTAAGGCTTGCTTAGTAACAACTTTATCACCATGACTTGGCGGCGTTGAGGTAACAATAAAACCAGCTCGTCCGCAGCGTAGTTGCATAACTGATGCACTAACCCCGCTGGCACTGTAGGCCTTGTTGCGGGTTTTATATCGCTAACAAAGTCGCCTGCCCATTAAGTACAAAAAAGAACGGCTCTGCAAACTCATGCTTATGCGACTGCTCCCCGTCGGCACTCGCTCTTGGATCACATTCAATGCAGTACTCTTCACCAAATGCCAACCATCACAATTATCACCCTTATGCCCCCAGTTATAATGTTCAGCGTTATCGACTGAAATAGGCATTGCCATATCTTCGCTATCCCTTAAAAGCTACTGCACAACAAAGTAAAACATCACCGTTTAAAATAGTAGTCAATTTAATTTATACAAGGAAACCACACTTATTCGCGCATAAAAGTGTGAAAAAACACACTTATTAGCGCATAAAAGTGTAAAAACTTGCATTTATTCGCGCAATAAAGTGTAATTAATCATCTAGTGAGTAATACGAGACCTGCCATGCAACGATTAATTTTAGAAAAGTTATTAGATTGGAAATCTAAGCCAGCACGAAAACCCTTATTAATTGATGGCGCTCGCCAAACAGGTAAAACTTATTTATTACAAACTCTATTAGGCAGTGCCTTTGCAAACGTGATTCGAATCGATTTTTTAGAGTCCCCGCAAATGAGTGAAGCATTCGCAGATTCGTTATCCCCCGAAAACGTACTATCTAATATAGAGCTACTTACAGGAAAAACGTTTGACCCTAATACAGATCTACTGATCCTTGATGAAATAGGCGAATGCCCTAAAGCAGTCACGTCCCTCAAATACTTTGCTGAACAAGCGCCGCACATGCATATTGCCGCCAGTGGTTCTAATATCGGTTTATTAAACTCCTTTCCTGTAGGTAAAGTGGAGCAACATAATCTGCGCCCTCTCACATTTCGTGAGTTTCTGATCGCCTCGAAAGAAACCGCTCTAATTAAGGCATTTGCAGCACAAACAAACTCAAGTGCAGCACATAGCAAATTATTCTCAAAACTCACTGATTATTACTTTACTGGCGGTATGCCAGAGGCTGTAAGTACATGGTTTGATTTATCTGATCACAGTATCATTGACCGCGTTCAAGCTGTAACAGATATTCATAAAAATTTAGTACTGGGATATCAACGAGACTTCGGCAAATACTCAGGAAAAGTAGATGCAGGATTAATTGAGGCTGTATTTAACAATGTTCCAGCACAGCTATCATCAGTGATGGATGAATCGGTTAATCGCTTTAAATTTAAAGGGATGCACGATAAAAAATCTCGCTATAGTGATTTTGAAAGCGCTATTTCTTGGTTAAATAAGTGCCGCTTGATACTCAAAAACCACCCTATTGATGGCACACCTAAAAGCCCACTAGCAGCATATAAAAAAGATAATATAGTTAAATTATTTCTTTTTGATGTGGGCTTATTAAATCATATGCTAAACATTGGGTATAAAGAAATAAAACAACAAGGCTATGAATACAAAGGCTTTGTGGCCGAAAACTTTGTACAACAGGAACTTGCTGCACAAGGCATTGACCCAACATATTCATGGGGTGATGCAAGAGCGGAGATCGAATTTGTGGTCTCTGATGACGAAGGCAACATACTGCCTATCGAAGTAAAAAGTGGTAAACGCACCAAAGCAAAATCACTACAATCGTACATAAATAAATGCCAGCCCATCAAAACAATTAAACTCACAGGCACGCAAGGCTCATCACCACTGGAAAAGGAGTATATTGTCCTCCCGCTCTACTACAGTGAATATGTAGTAAGCAAACACCTGAGGCTGATGAATTGATAAAAGATAGACCTATCAGATTGCACACCAATTTAAACATCGTTGAGAAAACTGGCGGGTGCTTACAAAGTGATCTGCACCAGCCAGACTGGACACTTCATTAAGCGACATTTTTATTTTCAAAGTTAACTGGACTTAGATACCCGAGAGCACTGTGCCTTCTTGTCCGATTATAATCAACCTCGATGTATTCAA
>NZ_JACJFH010000102.1:0-15367 GCF_014164495.1 Pseudoalteromonas sp. SG41-5
ATCAATAACGCAGTATAAATCGCTTTTAAACCAACCCGTTGGGCGTTTCACAGGCACTTACTCTCATCGTTGTTACTTCTTAAAAGGGACTGCCATTCTTGCAAAGTAACGCCTTGATATTAAGCACCTGTGAAACGCTGAATTCTGCATCTAGAGGCAGTTTGGGTATATAGCAAGTAATTGTGGTGTAAGACTTTGGTAATCAACTGCCATGGCGATACTCAGTGCAGTGATATTCACAATTGAAAACGCAAATACTTGGCGTGCCCAACCACTAATATCAATATTACGACGATAACCTCGCAGCGCCATTAATAACCACCAAAAACTAGTAGTGCAAGCAACAGCTAAAAAAGCCATACCGGTATAACCGCCAATGGTTAATAACATCACCACTAACGCATATACCGCGATATACAACACAATATGATGTTTAGCTTTATCAATACCTTGCGCTACCGGTAATACCGGAATACGCGCAGCTTGATAGTCTTTATAACGAAAAATAGCAATCGCATAAGAGTGCGGCATTTGCCACAAACTAAACATTACTAATAAGATCAACGCGCCAACATCAAACTGTGCTGAAACAGCGCAGTACCCTACAACTGGTGGTACTGCTCCTGATAAACTACCGATAAACGTGCCATACACTGAGCGACGCTTCATATATAAGCTGTAAACACCCACGTATATGACATAACCAAACACAGCAAAAAATACCGCAATCCAGTTAGTAAAAACCATTAGTAAAGCAAAGCCTAGTAAGCCAAGTACTGTGCCATGCAGCAAAGCCGTAGTTGCAGACATTTCACCGGTAACGGTTACCCGTGTTCGCGTGCGCGCCATGCGAATATCAATATCACGGTCGATCACATTATTGATCACGCAACCTGAGGCTACCACCAGCGATAAGCCAACTAATGTAGCAAGCATTAGCCAGCCATCAATATCACCACGCGAGGCGAGTAAAAACCCACCCGCAACCGAGATCAAATTACCCATGATAATACCGGGCTTAGTGACCTTTAAATAACGACGAAACATCTGCAGTTCCCCTATTCTTTGCTTTACGAAAACGTACTAGCTGGGGCTAGTACATCATCATGGCGTTCGATTCGTAGATGATCCATACAGACAGGCCAACCACCATGACGATGATCAGCGCACTGAAGATAAACGATAACGAACTGGCTTTACCGTCTTCGGTGGTAAAGTTCAGGTGCAAGAAGTATTTTAAATGCACCCAAATTTGCACAATGGCCATTACGACAACACAGGCAAATGTGGTTGGTTTTGACAATGTACCGCTCATCACCGCCCAAAATGGAATGGCCGTTAGAATGATTGATAAAACAAAACCTATTAAATAGTCTTTAACACTGCCATGTGAAGCATCACTATGGCTTTGTGTATGTAGCTCATTTAATACATGTGATTCACTGTGGCTCATTACATCACTCCCATTAAGTAAACAACGGTAAATACGCAGATCCATACCACATCTAAAAAGTGCCAAAACAAACTTAAGCAACTTAAACGTGTAACGGTTGCTGGGTTTAAACCACGACGTGACACTTCGAACATCATCGTCGCCATCCAAATCAGACCAGCGGTTACGTGCATACCGTGTAAGCCTACTAAAGAGAAGAACGAGGTTAAAAATGCGCTGCGCTGCGGGCCATTACCATGGGCAATTAAATGATGAAATTCATAAATTTCCATACCAATAAACACAGCACCAAAAGCAAAAGTAATTGCCAGCCACGTTAATGTAGCGGCCTTCTTTTGCGCATGAGCTGAGATCATCGCAAAACCAAAAGTGATACTACTTAGTAGCAATGCAGCAGTTTCAACCGCTACAAAGTCCAGTTCAAAAATATCTTTGCCAGATACGCCACCCGCTGTATTCATATAAAGCACAGCGTAGGTTGCAAAAAATGAGGCAAACAATAAGCAGTCGGTCATTAAGTAAAGCCAAAAACCAAATACCGTATCGCCACCAGTATCATGATGCTCGTGAGCATGGGCATCATGATTGATGATATTTATATCTGCAGAGGTAGCACTCATGCGCTGAACTCCTTACCTTGGTTAAATGTTGTTGCACTTTTATTATGTGCACTTTCAATTTCAAGAATTTCTTCTGGTTGCACGTAGTAATCAACATCACTGGTGTAACAGCGCTTAAAGAATACCGTGATGCCAGCAATAACACCGACAATTGCCAACCACCAAATATGCCAAATCATGGCAAAACAGAATGTGGTAAAACACGCACTCATCATCACCCCTGCCGAAGTATTTTTTGGCATATGAATAGGCGCATAGCTTGCTTGTTGTTGATACGCTTGGCCTTTTTCTTTCATATCAGTCCAAGTATCGATATCGTGTACATGCGGTATAGTAGCGAAGTTATAGTATTGTGGTGGTGACGATGTTGACCACTCAAGTGTGTGTCCATTCCACGGATCGCCGGTTGTATCTTTTAATGCTTCGCGATTTTTAAAGCTCACAATAAGCTGTACAACTTGGAACAAAATACCAAACATAATGATCACCGCACCCACAAAGGCAATGTACAACCAGATATTCCAATCTGGGTTATTGGTGTGGTTTAAGCGACGTGTCATACCTAAGAAACCAAGTACGTATAGCGGCATAAATGCAACAAAGAAACCAATTAACCAACACCAGAAAGACGCCTTACCCCAACCTTCATGAAGTTTAAAGCCCATTGCTTTAGGGAACCAAAATGCGAAACCAGCCAAGTATCCAAATACCGCACCACCGATGATGGTGTTATGAAAATGTGCAATCAAGAATAGGCTGTTGTGTAATACATAATCAGCACCTGGGATTGCTAGTAGTACCCCTGTCATCCCGCCGATGGTAAAGGTCACCATAAAGCCAAGTGTCCAAAGTACAGGAACTGTGATGCGTAAACGACCACGATAAATAGTAAATAACCAGTTAAACAGTTTCACTCCGGTGGGCACCGCAATGACCATGGTCATTACGCCAAAGAAGGCATTAACATTAGCACTGGACCCCATAGTGAAGAAATGGTGTAACCAAACAATAAAACCTAAGATAGAAATTGCACCGCTGGCATAAACCATAGATTTATAACCAAATAAACGTTTTCCAGTAAAAGTGGAAATAATTTCTGAGAAAATACCAAACGCAGGTAAAATCAAAATATACACTTCAGGATGACCCCAAGCCCAGAACAGGTTGATGTACATCATGGCGTTACCGCCAGCTTCATTAGTAAAGAAGTGGAAATCTAAATAACGGTCTAGCGTTAACATAGTCAACACCGCAGTTAAGATTGGGAATGACGCAGCAATTAAGATGTTTGCCCATGTACATGTCCAGGTAAAAATTGGCATTTGCATTAAACGCATACCAGGGGCACGCATTTTAAATACTGTTACTAAAAAGTTTACTGCCGTTAATAGTGTACCAATACCTGATATTTGCAGTGCCCAAATATAATAATCGACCCCGACTCCAGGGCTAAAAGACATCTCCGATAGCGGCGGATAAGCCACCCAACCGGTTTTTGCAAATTCACCACAGAACAATGAAATATTAATTAATATTGCACCACCGGCAGTAAGCCAAAAACTTAAATTATTTAAAAACGGAAATGCTACATCGCGCGCACCAATTTGCAGTGGCAATACAATGTTCATCAGACCAATCATAAATGGCATCGCCATAAAGATGATCATGATCACCCCATGCGCGGTGAATATTTGGTCATAATGCTCTGGCGGTAAATAGCCTGTAGCACCACCTGTAGCAAGCGCCAATTGTGCCCGCATCATAATGGCATCAGAGAAACCACGAAACAGCATGATCAAGGCAAGGATAATGTACATCACGCCTAAGCGTTTATGATCGATTGAGGTGATCCAGTCGTGCCATAACACCCCCCATTTTTTATATTTTGTGACTAAAGCTGCAATCAATGCCCCTGCAATCACTACTACCGCCATTGTCACCATCAAAATAGGTTCATGGAACGGAATGGCATCTAACGATAATTTTCCAAATAACGACATAATTATTCCTCGCCCTCGCTGTGCATTGTGTGATTTTCATGACCGCTGTGCTCAGGCATTGCACTGTGCATCTTGTTCATATCACCATGTGCTTGCATATATTTCATAATGATGGTGTGGAACAAGCCATCATCAACATCAGCAAAATAAGTCACTGGGTTGTTTTCACTCGGTAATGCCAGTGCATCATAATTCGCTTTAGTGAGCGTATTAGCTTGGCTTTTCACCTTGTTTACCCACGTATCAAAGTCAGCTTGCGTTGGCGTAGCTATGGCATTAAATTTCATACCAGTAAAACCTGCACCGCTGTAGTTAGCAGAAAAGCCTTTAAACGTACCCGGTTCATTAGCAATTAAATGCAACTTAGTTTCCATGCCCGCCATCGAGTAGATTTGACTACCTAGTTGTGGGATGAAAAATGAGTTCATGGTACTTTCTGAGGTGATTTTATATTCCACTGGTACATTGGCTGGAAATACCAATTCATTAACCGTAGCAATACCTTGCTCAGGATAAATAAACAGCCATTTCCAATTCAGTGATACCACTTCAACTGTTAAGTGTTTGCCTTTACCTTCAAGCGGTTTATAAGGGTCAAGCTGTTGCGTTGATTGCCAAGTAATGACACCCAGTACAATCACTATCACAATAGGAATGGCCCAGACTGCGGCTTCAATTTTTCCTGAGTGTGCCCATTTTGGCGCATAAATTTGCTGCTCTTGGCCATCACGATATTTCCACGCAAAGTACAAGGTCATCACAATCACAGGAATAACCACAATTAACATCAGCACAGTGGCAATGATGATCAGATTTTTTTCATCTATCCCAACTTGCCCTTTTGGATCAAGCACCCCGCCTTTACAGCCAGTCAGTGCGAGCACAGTTGTGCCCAGAGCAATATTACAGAGGTTTCGAATTAACAAAGGACTATCCTACAACCTAAAATTTGATATGTGCTGCCCCTACAACTCTAAATAAAAGCGTAAAAACAACGGTTTGAATATTCCTCAGGTAACTTTTTAGCGCCATAAAAAATACTAAGCATCAAAAAAGCAATAAAGGAATTTGAGGGTGTTGGTTGAATCGCAGGTACACTGCGGCTAAGCGTTATTACAGCGGACAGAATCAGCAGATTAGTTAAAAAGCCAAACTATCTATAACGAGTAGCGTTCAACCATTAACAAGAGGTGGAGCACGACAACCATGAGCGCTGTGTACTACTAAAGATGTTTTTGTTTGACGAAAAGCAAAGGCTGCTTTGCGTAAAATAACCCCAGCACGACGCGCTGGGAAAAAGTGAAAAATCAACCAACATAAACCAATGAGTAACTGGCACGACACAACTGGATATGCCAAAAAGCCCAATACATTAATTAAAGATGACTCATATACAGCCCCTTCAGTTAATAAGCTTTTTAGCTCTGTCGCATCTTCAATACTACCATTTACCAGCATGGCTGAATTAATTAATAAAATAACTAATACAGAAAATAGCTCTCGTCCGGCAAAAAGTGCACGCGCACGCAACTGCCATCTACTAAGCGTAGAGTGCGTTTTTGCTGGCGGACAATTTTGCGAATTCAAACGTATATGGCCTTATTGGTTATATATTACGAAGTAAAGCGACTGGCTTTACGCTATTTTCCACTTCGTTGTTATGATCTTCATCAATAAAGTTTCAGTAATTACTGAAATTTCGGGAGGATTATAACAAAGTCAACACAAGCTACAAGTATAAAACAACATAGCGGGCTAACTTTTTATTAATATGTTGAATTACAGCTATAAAAAAAGCGCCATACTGGCGCTTTAAAAATAACTTAAATGATAATTGGCGGCTTTTAGAAAATAAAAAGCAACTCAAGCTAAGTTATCCCCTAACTTGAGTCGTCTTTTTGACAACATCTTCACACACAATTATAAAGATTCGGTTCTAATATTTTTCAATACGTATTGTAGATTCACTGATGAACAATAAGTTCATTTAATCGCGTGGCAGTAAATAAAAGCAGTTCAAGCTCAGGTTAACTAAACTTGAACTGTCTTTTTGACAACATCTTCACACACAATTATAAAGATTCAGTTTTAGCGTTGTTCATAAACACTGTAATTCAGTGACAAACTTTCAGTTAGTCTAATCATGTGGCAGTAAAATAAAAACAGTTCAAGCCCAGTTTGTACTAAACTTGAACCGCCTTTGACAACATCTTCACACACAATTATAAAGATTCAGTTTTAGCGTTGTTCATAAACACTGTAATTCAGTGACAAACTTTCAGTTCGTCTAATCATGTGGCAGTAAAATAAAAACAGTTCAAGCCCAGTTTGTACTAAACTTGAACCGCCTTTGACAACATCTTCACACACAATTATAAAGATTCTTTGTAAGCGGCTTGTTCATTTCGCTTCCTTGAAACTAAATTTAGTGTAATAGCTCAAAGCTTACAACTGATAAAAATAAATCTGATAGATGAAAAAAATTAACCCATAGACTTTAGTCTAAATTTTAGCCCTAAAATCAACTTAAATGTTCACAAAAAACTTTATCAAAAGATATTATTTTATAATAAACAATCAATTGAAAATAAAGCCCGTAAAGCATCACAGTTATGAGAAATGATTTCACTTAAAGTGAAGATAATTTTGGACCGATCCATATTAATATTATATTCTTAAAAAATTGCAAAATAAGAATAACAGGATATTAATATGATTCGCAAAACCATACTAGTTAGCTTACTTAGTTACTCATTTAGCTTAACTGCCGCACCAATCGCAATGCACCAAATTAAAGGATTAAACAAAGCAGCGATTACACACGCTGATCTTGCTCCTTTACTAGATACGTTAGCTGCTCACCCCAGCATAGAGCGAAAAAATTTAGGTCAATCATTCTTAGGTAAATCAATTGATGCATTTTATATTGGCTCGGGGCCAATCAAAGTTATGATGTGGAGCCAAATGCATGGTGATGAAAATACGGCAAGTGCCGCATTAACGGATTTTTTAAGCTATGCAATCGAAACAAAAAATGATGCATGGCGAGAAAATTGGCAAAACAAACTATCACTGATGATCATTCCTATGGTCAATCCCGATGGCGCACAGCTGCAAACCCGTTTTAATGCGCAAGGAATAGATTTAAACCGCGATGCTAAAACACTACGAACACCTGAGGGTCAGTTGTTAATGGCTGCAGCTAAGGTATTTAAGCCCGAATTTGGCTTCAACCTGCACGATCAAAACGCTTATTATGGCGCAGGAGAACAAGGTCTGCCTGCAACTATCTCAGTATTAGCCCCAGCGTATAATACGCAACGTGAAATCAACAACAGCCGTAGTAATGCTATGAAGCTCATTGCACAACTAAGTAAACTCGTAGAACAAACAATACCGGGGCATTTAGCTAAATATAACGACAGTTACTCTTATCGTAGTTTTGGTGATACATTTTCAGAAATGGGGATCAGTACAATTTTAATAGAATCAGGTGCCTACCCCGCAGATCCCAACCGTCAAGTAGCACGCAAAATGAATCGTATGTTGTACGTTCAAATGATTGACGAATTGGTATCTGGTAACTGGCAACAACAAGAAATCGCCACTTACCAAGCAATTCCATTTAATGCTAAAGATGCATGGGTTGATTTACTGATCGATGATGTAAAAATAAATACTGAAAAAGGCGGCTACCATATTGATATATCAATAAATAACAAAAACCAACAGGGCCATATTAAAGAGCTGGGGGATATTAGCAGTATTCGTCAAGGTTTTACTCAGCTTGACGCCAGCAAATTATCGTATGATAGCGGCAAAGGCTTCATCGTCAGTGAAATGAAAACTCTCACCAACAAACAATATAAAGCACTGCTTAAACAAGGTTATAGCTGTTTTAATGGGGATTTAGCAAAACTAACCAACAACAGTGATTGGCCCATATCATCATGTAATAAGCACAGTGCAATACCAAAGCGTGGAGCTAAAGCACACTTTTTACTACGCAACGATAAACACATCGAATACGCCGTATTAGGTAGTCAACTTATAAAACTTTAAATTTAAGTACGTTAGCCCTGTTCTCAGGGCTTTTTATTTTTTGCGATCTTTTTTGGCTATATTTTTACGTAGATAATAACGATACCAACCTAGCCAAGCCAACCCTAAACTTGCCAACGAGGCGATGATCCATAGCACTTTAAGGCTTAGCCCACCTACACTGCCATTATGCAGTGGATGTAGCCAGTTTTTGATTTGGTTACTTGTTCCTTGCTGCCTAAGATCGAAGACCTTCACTACCTCACCTGAGCGCGGATTAATATCAATATAACTGTTTGGAAAACGTGTCGATTTATCATCACTTACCTGCATGCGCAGTCGATAATAGCCTTGGTTTACGCTGGGAGTTTCTATCCATGCAAGTCGCGCTTTAGGCAGTTGTGTTTGTGCTATTTTCACAGCCTGAGTAACACTAATTTGCGGGTTTGAAAAAGTTAACTGTGGTGCTGGTCTTGCGGCACTTTCGACTTCACCCAGTGCCCAGCCAAGCAAGCCATTGGTCTCTTTGGGAAAGGCTAGCATCGCACCGGTACTAGTAAGAATAAACAAGGGTAACAACATCACTAAACCGATTGTTTTATGCCAATCGTACATGTGTCCTAATAAAGCAGCGCGGCGCTTAAAACGCAATTGCCTCAACCAAAAACCTGACTTAGGCCACCACGCAACTAAACCTGTGAGTAATAAGAGCGCGCTGCCAATTCCAAGGTAACCGACAATAATTGTCCCTGTACTGCCAAGTAGTAAAGTAAAGTGCAAGTTATACAGCCAAGTTACTAGGTAATCGCCCCAGAATGACTGTCTGAGCAAGGTGCTGCCATCAGCTGACAACCACACCATCATAGGTGCAAAATCCTGCCCTTGAGTCTCTTGAGGGTTATAATAGCGCGCCGGAATGAATTGTAGTTCAGGGGTCACTTCAAACCGCCACGGTCCCAGCTTATCTGGATACTGCATGCGTAATGTTTTTAATGCAGTGTTGTAATCACACGGTTGCTGCGCTGCATTCGCTAATTCCGGATGCAACCAGGTATCTATTTGCGGATAATAAACAAGTGCAGCTCCTGACAAGCAAAGGATCACAAAAAACATGCCAAGGCTTAACCCCAACCATAGATGAAGTCGCCTTGCCAACTTACGCCACGCGAGTAACTGCTTACTCATTAATACTTAAACTTAATTGCAGCAGATACAGCACGACCTTGTGCTGGGCTATGCAGAGTTTGCGAGCCATCCCACCATACATATTCATAATACTCATCAGTTAAGTTATCAACTTGCGCGCTTAACATCAGTGCCGAATTAACGTCATAACTTGCTTTAAGCCCAAGTTGAGTAAAGTCACCATATCGTCCTTGGCTATTACTTAGTGCTAATTCGTAATCAGAAAGCGCACGCAGTTTCGCAGCCAAGTTTAATTGCGTTGTTAATTAAGTTGTTAATTGATAATCAATGCCTGCAGTGAATAAACGATTAGGAATACATCATATTATACAGTCCATACGAGATTCACTGGGTGTGACATATTGTCGCAGTGGTCGATTACTTGACACATTTTAGCCGTAAGTGGGCATTAAAAAAGCGCCTGTTATTAAAGAGGCGCTTTTTAATGTATATTTGATAGCTATCAAGAGCTTATAATATTTGGTTTTCTTTCCAAACTTGCTCTTTTGCCATACGCTTTTTGCGTTTGTCGCATGGGTCATCACAATCACAGGCTTTATCAATGCCTACAGAGCCTAAACCACCACAGCTGCTGGCCATAGATTTCTTTTGCACTATCATGCCCACAGCCATCGCTGCGACAATTAAAAGCAGTAAACCAAACGTAAGAAGAAAAAGTGACATTGCTTAGCCCCTATTGATCAGCAATAAAATAATGCTTGATGATAATCACCAAGCTGTTGCTATTATAAACTGATTTAAACCGCGCTACAAATAGGGTTTAAATGCAGGGCTCGAATAAGTCACTAAGCCATCTTTTGATTTGCCGATCAGATAAACCGGTAAATCATTTTTTTCAGCATAGGCTTTGGCTTTATCCATCCCCATCACAGTCAGTGCTGTTGCAAGGCCGTCAGCTGTCATCGCTGATGGATGCAATACAGTAACCGATACTAGATCATGACGACTTGGCATACCGGTTGCTGGATCAATTAAATGGCTATAGGTAATACCATCCATCTCATAGTAAATGCGATAATCACCCGATGTCGCAATGCCGTTATTACCCGGCGCTAATACACGGTGCACTTTACGCACACCAGGCTCAGCATCCGGTTGCTCAATAGCGATACGCCAATCTTGATCATTCGGTTTTTTACCTGATACACGTAACTCACCACCAATCTCAACCATATAATCAGTTAAGTCATGGCTTTCTAATAATTCAGCTACTTTATCTATCCCATACCCCTTTGCAGTAGAAGAAAATGATAATTCTAAACCCGCTACTGTTTTCGCTAGGCCTTGCTCAGTCAGTATTAGTTTATCAACCCCAATTTGTGCAACCATGGCTGCGAGCTCTTCATCTGTTGGACGTTTTGTTGGTTTTTTATCAGGACCAAAACCCCATAAATCAATCAGTGGTCCCATGGTCACATCAAGAGTCTTAGTAGACTCTCCTAAGCGGATGGACTCGCTTACAACTGCTCTAAAATCACGGCTAATAGGCATAACTTGACCTGCGGGAAGACGATTAAAAGTGTTGATTTCAGAATCATCAATATAAGTCGACATTGATTGATTTATATCTTTTAGCAACAGAGTTACTTCTGGTAATAAATTTAATGAATCCAGCTTTTGTTGCTTGGCGAAGACCTTAATATGGTAAGTAGTACCCATAGTTTTACCTTCAAGGTATAACTCTTGGGGCTCATCATTTTGGCCACAGCCACTAATGAGTAAAGTGAGGGTAAGAAAAAAGATGGCAATCATGCCTTGTCGGTGAAAAACTCTATTCATAGCAGCCTACTTAAGTAATGGAAATAAAAAAGCCCCGTAACATATATTGCTACGAGGCTGATATTCTAACCAAAACTAAACTGTTTTGATACGGGTGTTAGCCACCGAAATCATCTAGTAAGATATTTTCGTCTTCAACACCTAAGTCTTTCAACATAGTGATAACAGCGGCGTTCATCATTGGAGGACCACACATGTAGAACTCACAATCTTCTGGCGCTTCGTGATCTTTAAGATAGTTCTCAAATAACACGTTATGGATAAAGCCAGTATAGCCTTCCCAGTTATCTTCTGGTTGTGGATCTGAAAGCGCGGTATGCCATACGAAGTTATCATTTTCAGCCGCTAGGCCGTCAAAATCTTCAACATAGAACATTTCACGCTTAGAACGTGCACCATACCAGAAACTCATCTTACGCTTAGAGTTCAAACGCTTAAGTTGGTCAAAGATGTGTGAACGCATAGGTGCCATACCAGCACCACCACCTACAAATACCATTTCAGCATCAGTATCTTTTGCAAAGAACTCACCAAATGGACCAGAGATAGTTACTTTATCACCTTCTTTAAGTGACCAAATGTACGATGACATTTTACCACAAGGTAAGCTTAAATCTCTTGGCGGCGGCGCAGCTATACGCACGTTAAGCATGATGATGCCTTCTTCTTCTGGGTAGTTAGCCATTGAGTAAGCACGAATTGTTTCTTCGTCTACTTTTGACTCCAGCTTGAAGAAACCAAAATGGTTCCAATCGCCACGATACTCTTCTGGTACATCGAAATCAGCATATTTAACGTGATGCGCAGGGGCTTCAATCTGAATATAACCACCGGCACGAAACGGTACTGACTCGCCATCAGGGATCTGTAGTTTAAGTTCTTTAATGAAGGTTGCTTTGTTATCGTTAGAGATAACTTCACAATCCCATTTTTTAACACCGAAAATTGACTCTTCAAGTTCAATTTCCATGTCATTTTTAACATTTACCTGACACGCTAAACGACAGCCTTCACGGGCTTCACCTTTAGAGATGTGATCAAGTTCAGTTGGTAAGATATCGCCGCCACCAGAATGAATGTGTACACGACACTGACCACAAGAGCCACCGCCACCACATGCAGATGATACGAAAATACCTGACTCAGATAACGCGCCTAAAAGCTTGGTACCTGCAGATGTTGTAATGGCTTTGTCTGGATCGCCATTTACGCCAATGATGATGTCACCGCTTGCAACTAACTGAGATTTAGCACCAATGATGACTAAAACTAGCAGTACAACGATAGCGATGAAAACACCAACGCCTAAGAAAATCTCATAACTCATGATTTATCCTCGCTACCTATTAAAGTGAAATGCCAGAGAATGACATAAAGCCAAGACCCATCAAGCCAACAGTGATAAAGGTAATACCTAAACCACGTAAGCCGTCTGGCACGTCTGAATATTTCATTTTCTCACGGATACCAGCAAGCAAAGTAATTGCTAGCGCCCAACCCACACCAGAACCGATACCATAAACCACTGATTCAGTGAAGTTATAGTTACGTTCAACCATGAAAGATACCGCACCAAAGATTGCACAGTTAACTGTGATCAATGGTAGGAAGATACCTAACGCGTTATAAAGTGCTGGGAAGAACTTATCTAATGCCATTTCAAGAATTTGTACAAGTGCCGCAATAACACCGATAAACGTCAAGAAACGTAAAAAGCTAAGATCCGCGTCAGGATAACCAAGCCACTCAAGTGCACCAGGTGCAAGAACCGCATGATAAACCAAGTTGTTAACTGGTACTGAGATACCCAATACCACGATAACTGCCACACCTAGACCGATAGACGTTGTAACTTTCTTTGATACTGCAAGGAAAGTACACATACCTAGGAAGAAGGCCAAAGCTAAGTTTTCAATGAAAACTGCTTTTACGAATAAACTAATATAATGTTCCACAGTCTGCCCCTTACCCTTTCGCTTCTACTTGGTCTTTCTTATAAGTACGAAGTACCCAAATGAATAAACCAATGATGAAGAATGCACTAGGCGGTAAAATCAATAGACCCATAGGTTGATACCAACCACCATCTTGTACAAGAGGGATGATTTCAACACCAAATAATGACCCTTTACCAAATAGTTCACGAATAAAGCCAACAGTCAGTAACACTACTGAGTAACCTAAGCCATTACCGATACCATCAAGGAACGACATTACTGGCGGCGACTTCATTGCGTATGCTTCTGCACGACCCATCACGATACAGTTAGTAATGATTAGACCAACGAATACAGACAACTCTTTCGCCGTAGCATAAGAGAAGGCTTGTAATACTTGGTCAACAACGATTACCAATGATGCAATAATGGTCATTTGCACGATAATACGTACAGATGACGGGATCTGGTTACGAATAATTGAGATAAAGAAGCTTGAGAACGCTGTTACCAAGGTCAATGCGATTGACATGATTAAAGCATTTTTTAAGCTCGACGTTACCGCAAGCGCAGAGCAAATACCAAGTACTTGTAATGCGATTGGGTTGTTTGCCAGTACCGGACCAAATAGGACCGACTTCATTTCTTTAGTATCAGCCATTATTTCAACGCTCCTTCACGTACTCTCGCAAGGAAAGGACCAAAGCCGTTTTCGCCAGTCCAAAAGTCAACTGTGTGATCAACACCATTTGAAGTTAAAGTTGCACCAGATAAACCATCAATTTGATGATCATTTTTAGCGCCGCTTTTTACTACATCAATAGGTAGCTCTTTGCCACCCCATTTAGCAGTCCATTGTGGATTTTGAATTTCCCCACCTAGACCTGGTGTTTCACCGTGCTTATAAAAGTTAATATCTTTAATTGTCTCGCCATCGCTTTCAAGCGCTAAGAAACCATACATAATACCCCAAAGGCCATAACCTTGGATTGGTAAAATGATAGCATCTGTAGAACCGTCTGCTTTTTTCGAGATATATGCAGGAGACTCATGAGTCATACGCTGAATACCAGCGATATCCTTAATGCCCTCTGCTTTTAATGCAAAGCTAATTTTTTGATCAAACTTGCTTTTTTCAAAATCGAAAGCGTCGATTTTAGCCTGAACTGCTTCGCCAGTTTGAGACTCACCTGTTTCCATATTAACTAGGCGAGTTTCGATCTTAGCTTTAAAAGTTTCTGATACAGAACCAGACACATCAATGCCCGCAGCTGCCAAGATATTTTTTTGAATATCTTGCGTTTTGTTAGCTTGCTGTAAAGGGCGAAGCTGAACTGAAGCAAACGATACGATGATTGCACACACTAAACATAGTGCTACAACAACGCTTAGCGTTTTGCCGATTGATTCGTTATTACTAGACATTACGTGCCAACCTCCGCTTGATATTAGCTTGCACTACGAAGTGATCGAACAATGGTGCGAATAAGTTAGCAAATAAGATTGCTAGCATCATACCCTCAGGGAATGCAGGGTTAATTACACGGATCATTACTACCATCACACCAATTAGTGCGCCATATGCGAACTTTGCTTTGTCAGTAAATGCTGCAGACACAGGGTCTGTCGCCATAAAGAACATACCAAAAGCAAAACCACCAAGTACAAAGTGCCAATGCCAAGGCATTGCAAATACTGGGTTAGTATCAGAACCAACAGCATTTAATAAGAATGCAGTTGCCACCATACCCAAGAATACACCAAGCACGATGCGCCATGAAGCAATACGTACGTAAATGAGGAATAAGCCACCAACTAGCAATGCAAGTGTAGATGTCTCACCTACTGAACCTTGAATGAAACCATAAAACGCATCCCACCAAAGAGCCATGTTGCTGTAATCAAGTGAACCAACAAACGCTTGACCTAGCATAGTTGCACCAGAGAATGAATCTACTGCGGTCCATACTGTGTCACCTGAAATTTGTGCAGGATATGCGAAGAATAAAAACGCACGACCCGCTAATGCAGGGTTTAAGAAGTTACGACCAGTACCACCAAAGATTTCTTTAGCGATTACTACACCGAATGTAATACCTAGTGCAACTTGCCATAAAGGAATGGTTGCAGGTAGGATAAGCGCGAATAACACAGACGTTACGAAGAAACCTTCGTTAATTTCATGCTTACGCACTGAAGCAAATATAACTTCCCAGAAACCACCTACAGCAAAAGTAACTGCGTAAATAGGTAGGAAGAAACATGCGCCATAAAACATTTTAGCGCCCCAGCCGGATTCAGCAGTTAATTCACCACCAAATATCTGGAACA
>NZ_JACJFH010000103.1:0-15330 GCF_014164495.1 Pseudoalteromonas sp. SG41-5
TGGCCTATAGCCATTTGTATAACGTCATAATCGACACCAGCATCAGATAGTAGGCTGGCGGTACTTTTACGCCCTGAGTGGCTTGAGCCTTGTTTAAAGCCGCAACTCTTAAACAGGTTTCTAACGTAGTTCTCCATGCTTGAGCAAACTAGCGTTTCTTTTTGCCCGTCTTGAGTTTGATACTTTTTGACGTTAAACGACAACTTAACCCAGCGCTTACCGCTCTTAGCTAAAAATAGAGGGCTGTCACCATTTAACCCGCCATAACTACCGTCAAGGGACAGCATGCCTTTATCTTTAATGCGTCTGTCACGCCAAGCTAAAATGGCTTGCCTTTGTTGCTTTAAAACTAAAGCACAGTCACGGCTTTGATTGGTTTTGGTGTAATCAGCTCTCATTCTAAAAATAGATTTCAGCTCGCCTGATTTAGTAAAAACATCTTTAACTAGCAACTGGCAAGTTTCACCAATGCGCGTTAATGAGCCGAACAAGAACCAAATTAAAGCTACGTTTCTCTCTGCGGTTTCACCACGATTAGCATTAGCAAGTATGTGCTTTAGCTGCGCTTTGCTTTCTATTTTCCCTGCGCCTTTTCTGCTTGCTTCAAGCCGCTTTACCGCGTCAGAAACAGGCCGTCTACGCACAGGCTTATGACCTTTCTCAAATGGCATATAACACCTAGTTTACACCCAATTCCAACATAGTATATTACATAAACACCAAAAACCACAGGCGTTGTGTTTGTTGGTGATATTGGAATAGTAAGCTAAAAGGGTTTACTCTTATCTGTTCACTCAGGCATATATAAAGCTTTACATTGCGAAAACGGACAAATGTCACTACAATAAAAGACAGATGTCTTAAATGGTAAGTTTCTAATGAGTACACTACAACATAAAAGCACACGGCCCGACTTTCTCAATGTCGTCACGCTTGGTAAATTAAATACACACTCAAACCCCATGGCTGAAATAGCCACAGCACAAATCGGGATCACAACAGCCGGTTTGCGTGCTTTTTCTACGTTAATGCATTGGGAAATGGGTGTTATAGCCAAAGCACTGGGGACGACTGAACGCACTTTGTTACGCAACAAAGAAAAGCCCTTAAATAAACAGATCAGCGAGAATGCGCTAGAAGTAGCAAGATTATCAAGCTTTGGTGCGGGATATTTTGGTAATATCGACAACTGGAATACGTGGCTAGACACGCCGAACGTCCAATTTGATAATCAACCACCGCGTTCAATGATGAACAGTATCCGTGGGCGCGAATTGATACGAAGAGTTATTAACGGACTACAGTATGGATTTACCGCGTAATGATTGTTTATCGTATAGGTCCTAAGCAATATAACAATGTGAGCAACTGTCTTTCAGGGTTAGGCGGCATGGTAGCGGAGGGCAGATGGCATTATGCCGGTGCACCCATTGTTTATACCGCATCAACACGCTCACTGGCAATGCTTGAGCGGTTAGTTAATGACTCTCAAGAAATTCTTAAAGAAAATCTAAGTGTCGTTATTATACAAATTCCAGATACTTTGAAGGTAAAGCGATTGGTTGAGGGTGAGCTTCCTGCGGGTTGGAACGCATACCCGTATGCTGCGGATACTCAGTCAATTGGGAGTGACTATTTAATGTCCGAAGAGGCTGCTGTACTCCAAGTGCCGTCAAGTCTATGTCCAGAAGAATATAACTTTATTATCAATCCCCAACATTCCGATGCAAGTAAAATTAAATGCATTGACTGTTCTGACTTTGTTTACCCAAATCGTCTAGCTACTAAGCTGTAGTAAATAAATTATTGATTATAAGAAACACTTCTTTATGGTATCTACCTTATCGGCAGGTACCATTACCTCCACTGATGAAAAGTCGAATTTATGTAACGCAATAATACGATGCCTACCGTCACCAACATACGGCAATTTTTCTTCTGATAAATAAACCATTGGCATATCAATTTCACCGTTAGCAATTGCATTTTTAACTTTATCGTATCGTTCGGCGTGCAAGCTCAAAAAGTGCTCTTCATTAAACGCTATTAGCTTTTTTATACCAACGCTTATGGTCACCAGTTTAGAGCCACAAAATTTCTGATCTGTTTTGATGAACCTTAACTTAGTTGGTGGCTTATATTTGGAGCATATGGGAATTTCTTGTACAGAGTAAAAATTGAATTTTTCTATTCTAGTTCTTGCTAATCGCTCAGGGAACGAAGAAAACAAAGCTAAGTTTCTTGCCCTGGATTCTGGCGCTAAATATTTCGGGGCATCAACAGCGCCCTCACCAAAAATATCATCAATGGTTAAATTGCATTTAGTTACTGTCATACTAAAAGTTCCTTTTAAAGTTAACTACTCAAAAGCTTCATCAGGCATTGGCCAAACAAAAATTTGTTTCTTATGCTCAAACAAAGGGCATCTTTCAATAACCCCTTTATCGTAACCAGTTATAGCGCTCAATGCATTTTTGGGATTTGAATACACTTGAGCTGCTTCGGGGGTACTACCCCACCCTCGTTTATACTCACTGCCCATTGGCTCAGAGAAAGCTAAATATTCATCTGTGTCTGTTTTATTGACAACAAACACACATAACACAACGCCTGTTGAAAGCCCTATTCGCTTTAGTTCGGCTCGGGTTGGGACACGTACATCAACATTTGACTTTTTCTTTCCGTAAATAGTCACGAATTTATCCATTGTTTGCGTGAAAATCTAAGCTATATAAAAAACTAATTAGAGTAAACAAGCATATTCAATAACCTTTAGCACGCGCATAGCTATTTGAAAGCGGCTCTAAATTATTTCCATCAATGACTTTAGAGCCTTTTAACTCAGACATATCAATAAACGCTGGTCTATTACTACTGTAGTAGTCAACGTCTGCTCGTAACCTGTCTATATTTAATATACCTCTTTTAAGTGCTTGAGTGCATCCTCTTTCAAAACTATCAAACTCCGCACTATCTTCACTGTAGGGGTTTTTAGAGTAATTGCCTGACTTTAATCCATCATCAAATGACATAAAACCACCGTTAACTGTTTTTTTACACAGTGTAGCTTATCTAGTGTTTTTCCTACACTTTAAAAAGCGGTAACAACGTTAATTATTAATTGCTTGTTTTGGTTTTGTATAACTTTTAGTTACCTTAATTTTGAATGAGTAGCGCAATTTATGATAGATGCTAACTTGGATAAAAATTATTATTAGGGTGCATAATAAAATGTCCAAAGTTAGTAAAACAATTTCTACATTAAGAGATTTGTATTTGAGGGGCTACGTACCCCAAGTAGGTATAAGCGGCAAGGACTCCTTTTGTGTAGCGCACTGTGCTGCGGAAGCGCTAAAGCAGGCGGTGTTGGTTAATCCTAATGTTGGGCCACTACATGTTACTACGGTTGATACAACAATAGACAATTTTGAAATAATGGATTTTCTAAAAGATTGTCATTTAGCTTTAGAGTCGTACGGGGAAGAGTTCAACTTACCAATTGTATCAACTTTTATACAGCCTAAGACGCAATCAAGGCCTCTCGTTCAGTATATCGGTCGCGGCCTTTTGTTAAGAACAATGAATAATCAGGTTGGCAGACGGCAATGCACATCAGATTGGAAAATAACCCCCTTAATCGATTTTACTAAGCAACTGAAATCTAAGTATCAAACAGATAAAATATTAAATCTGTCAGGCTCCCGCTCCTCGGAATCCAAAGCACGAGCGGTAGCGCTTGACCTACGAAATGAAACAATTGACGTAGTTACATTAACAGATATGGGCTACAAACTTGCGCCGAGGATCCAAATATGTAAAATAAGAACAGGATACTTTTTGATCACTTATATCACAAGGGCTAGAGTTAAAATAAGTATCCTGACGAAGAATGATAAAATTTCCTTACAGGATACTATAAAAAACGAATTTTTCTGAAGTAAACTGTCTAGTGAAAGCTGGGAAGTCCACTTAGTGCTCTCGTAGCTATAGACTTTATGCAATCTATTTGATTTCAATGTAACCCTTACAATTTTGTTGTGCTAGCATCGGAAGCATAATTCTGATTTGCTTAAAGGAGAAATGCATTGGCCAGACGAGGAAATGGTTTAAGGACGGCTATAAAGGTTGTTAAAGCTATAGATAGAGCCAACAAACAAGCCACCCGCGAAGCTCAGCGTAGAAAGAAAGCTCGGCAACGTGCTGAAGCTCAAGCACTTAGAGAGCATGAAAGAGGTGTGCGTGAAGCTCAGCGAGAACTACAGCGGCAAGTAAGACAGCAACAATCCGCAGCAAAGCAAGCATTTAAAAATGCGCTATCAAATGCAAATGAAGAGTACCAAGACCGCTGCGAAGAACGAGCCGCCCTTAGAAAGCAATTCATACAAGAGGTTTTAAGGTAAACAATGGATAATAATTTACTGATATTAGCAGGCATATCTTTGTTAGCAGTTTTGCTGACCTATATAGTGACGAAACGCTCTGCGGATAAAAAAGTTGGACAGTACAAGTCAATTGATGAAGCGTTAACGAAAGCCAAAGAAGAGCACGAGACATTAAAGAAAGCAAATGAATCACTACAGCAAACTAATGAGATAGCAAAGCTGGCGCTTTCCAAAATTAACGCTGAAACTGCCGACCTACAAGCTTTGAAAGGACAAGATGACTCTCTTAAAGTTAATATTCTAGAACAGCAACAGTCTCTTGACGCGGCCCAAAGCACTCTAAATGAGCTTAATGCCAATATTGAAAAGAGCGAACAGGATCTGAACGAGCTTATGGGTGGGATAGACTTGTATTCACGACTCGATGAATATACTGCTCATGGTCACTTTGAAATGCCACAATATCTCTACGAAACATCAACTCGCTATTCTGAAGGGATCAAAGACATACGGCAGCAACAAAAAGATATGATTAAAGCCAAAACCGCAGTCACCTTCCCAGAAACGACCGTTATTTCTAATGATAAGCCTTTGAATAAAAAAATCCTCAATGGTCAAGTTAAGCTAATGCTAACTGCGTTCAATATTGAATGTGACATGCTTATTGGCAAGGTTTCTCCAAGCTCATTTGGTCGTACGCTGGAACGAATCGAGAAACTAGCAAACAATCTAGAAAAGTCAGCTGCGACACTGGAGTGCGGCTTTGATATTGACTACATCGAACTAAAATTCGAAGAATGTAAGCTTCAGTATCAATATACCCTGAAGAAGCAGGAAGAAATAGCCGAGCAGAAGCTTATCAAAGAGCAAATTCGTGAAGAGCAGAGAGCAATAAAGGAGTTTGAAAAAGCTATTGCTGAAGCTGAGAAAGAAGAAAAAATGTATCGAAACCTTCTTGATAAAGCTCAGCAAGAGCTTGCCCAAGCTAATGAACAAGAACGTAGTGAAATGGAACAAAGAATAGCCATTCTAGAGCAGCAATTAGCCGAAGCTGAAGCCAAAGAAGAACGTGCCAAGAGTATGGCGGAACAAACTCGTAAGGGCCATGTGTACGTGATAAGTAACATTGGTTCCTTTGGAGAAGATGTTTACAAGATAGGCTTAACACGCAGGCTTGAGCCTATGGACAGAGTTAAAGAGCTTGGTGATGCCAGTGTACCATTCCCATTTGACGTACATGCCATGATTTATACTGATGATGCACCTGCACTCGAAACAGCTTTGCATCGTGAATTCCATTCTCAACGTGTTAATGCAATTAACCTTCGTAAGGAGTTCTTCAGTGTCGATCTAGAGGAAATTAAAGATGCCGTTGAGAAAATCGCTGGAGTAGATGCTGAGTTCAAAATGACCGCTCTGGCGGAAGACTATTACGAAAGCCTCCGTCTTAGTGATGCCGCATGATTTAATAGTTTTTTCCACCTTCGAATCAGCCAGTTCAGCGCTGGCTCACCTTTGCACCCCACTGCGTGCTAGCAACGTTAAACTTCGGCCAAAGTGAAGTGTCCAGTTTATGTTTCAGTAAATTCCATTAAGAAATCTATAAAGAGCCTTAAGTGCAGTGGTAAGTTTTTGTAGCGTTGCACACTGCTTAGTTGTTCAACCTTAGAATATTTATATGTTATTAGTGCATTTAGAATAGGTAAAGCTATGTTTCATTTACTTTTTATACCAAAAGAAAAGAATGAAAAGTTGGACGGATTATTGAAAATTTAAGATGAAATTCATTAAGTTAAGGTGCAATATGAGAGCTGATATTTTAGGTAAGGGTTTAGGATGAAGTATGAACAGTTGGTAGAGTTTTTACTAAAAGCAGATGACCTGCTGCTATCAGGTGATTTAGTAAAACTGCAAGTCTACGTAGATGAGCACGAAGCACATGAGTACCAGTTCGATTCAGCACTTTATGAAGCTCAATACTATTACGCATTGGCTAATTGTTATTCTGCCTTATATCACCCTCGAACGTCCAAGTGGTACTCACAAGAGATGGTAAAAGTAGCTGTTTGCTATCGAAAAGCATTAGCAATGATAAACAGCGTTGAGGCTTCACCTAATACCATAAGGTTAAAATCAATGATCTGTACAAACTTAGCCAATCACCTTTCTTCACAAGGGCGAGCATTATGTTGTATTGAACTTTATGATGAAGCAATACGATTAGACAATAATCCGGTTGCCTACGTTGCAAAGGCTCGAAATGAACTGTTTATAGCAGATTCTATCTATGACTCAGGACATAGAGAATATCATTACTATACTGCTGCGAAACTGTTAGAAGAACTCAAACCTTTTGAGGAGTTGCTTGAACCAGAACAGCGTATCCCAATTGATGAGGGTGGACGGCTTCATCATTTTAGAAGCTGGTATCACGAAAATTATGAAAATTATTCATTTAACTATTTTGATGAATTTAAAGAGCAATTTGAATCTAACAGACAGAAGAAATACTTATCATGGTGTGCTGATAATCGGCTATTTATCAACGATTTAAATGATGTATGTAAGTCTGAGATAGTTTATCAAGATGTACTTGGTTTATCTTCATTTACTCAACGCTTCAATGATTTACTCAGTGAAACTGATGAACTGACTTATCACGGAAACTACGATGAGATTAAAAATGATTACTGTTATGCGAGATACTTAATGTATCAAGCAATGTCTATTGAAAATGATGAAATTCATTACTCTAACAAGACCTTTCAGCACGTAGATACTCGTTGTGGTGCGATTGATAATTTGAAAGTCAGTCATTTGAAATCTGCATTCAAAATCCTATATTCCCTTTTCGATAAAATTGCTTATTTCATTCACCGCTTCTTTGATTTGAATGACATATCAAAAGACAATAAGATCTACATTGATAAGCTATTCCAAAAGCTCAATAGTAGAAGTTGGAAGCCAAACGAGAAGTTGGAAGGTGGTCAAAACCACTTCATCAATGCTCTTTTCTTTATCCTACAAGAATTGAGAGATGTAAAAGGGTTTGAATCAGTCTCAAAATGGATTAATCCGAGTGCTGAAAAATTTAGCGAAATTAGAAACGCTATGGAACATCGCTCTTTGGTTGTTGTTGACGCAGAGTCATACCACTTGATAACTAACTTCGATATCGTAAATAAGCTATCAACTGAGCGCTTCAATAGTGGTTATTCAGAACTGGAAACCAAGTTAGACGAAATAAACCAGAAAATTGCAAACGCTCGAAGGTCGAAAAACAAGGATTTAGAACAAAAAAATAGGGCTAAGCAAAAAAAGCTTGAAGATAAACTTGCGGGCTTAAACTCTCAACGATATGAAAAACAAAAGCTTTCTTCTCATACACTTCATATAACGGTTGATGACCTTGAAGTTCGACTATTTTCATTAATAAAGTTAGTCAGAAACTCCATAATGTATCTATCATTAGCAATCAATTTAGATTCAGAGATGAAAAAGGAACATCAAGAAGGTATCGCTTTACCTCGTGATATACCTTTGAGATAAGGAGTTATATCTCTTCTCCAGCTTTTAGTTTTGTATTCAATATTTTTAGTTCTGTGTGCTGAGTCGTATCGAACTTAGCACAATATTAAGCTTGGTTGATTTGAGTAATGTCCATTAGGTTTGCTATTGGTATTTTAGGCATTGAAGCGCTTGTTCTAAAACATTTCTTTCCAAAAATTAGTTTAACGTCCGTTCTCACAATTGAATTTATGTTGTTAAGTTATTGTTGAATGGCAGCAGTTGGCACAGAGCTGTCATTCGGCTCTGAAGCGTTTTCGTCCATCAACGTGTTATAAATGTAACTCGCCTATGCCCCATTTCAAGTTAGCAAAGACCAAATGTTGAAGCCTAATAGTATCAACAAGCCCTAGTTATAGTAATGAATTACGGTGTCTAACGAATTAACGATATTCAAGCAATGTGATATGAAACACTACAAACTGGTTAGTATTATTGATAAGTTGATGATATACATCGACTGAAGCCAATGAGCGGTAGACAATGGAACGATTAGACCTGTCAATTATCACTAACAAAGAACGCGTTAGACTATTTCTTAATTACTTGGATGTATTCTTTCAAGATTTCAGGAAGAAATCTTTTGGTTCATCATATTTTGAAGGGGATAGCTATTTTAACGACACAAATATATCAGGGGATATTAATGGAAAAGAAGAAAGTTTTTTCATAAGAATAGTTTCAAGTTTAGACGGAAATTTAAAATATTTGGAATTTGATGATAATAAAAGTGGAGAGTTTAAGGAAAAAATAAACCAACTGATAATTGACTCACTTATGAAATCTTTGGATGATAAAAAAGATATTTTTTATCGAAGGTATCATTATACTTATACTGGACCTCAGCTAGATGGTGAATATTGGATTAGAGGTTTTAGAATTGCCCCTATTATAGATGATGTCAAAAACAAGACTTGGGGTAATGTCGAAAGATACTTTTCTATAGAGTTAAATGTTAGTGCAATTGATGGCCCTGATGCTGATGCTAAAGGGAACATCGAATCTGATATTATAGCGGCTCGATTATCTTTACTACTTGATATAGGAATTAACCCACCAATAACAGAACATAAATGGTGCATTGACACTAATGACCTTTCTAACTGTGAGAGTAAATTATATCAGACTGGTTACTATGGCCTTGGTCATAATCTTAAACGTATGCCAAAGAAAAAAGAGTTGATGCCATGCGGAAAGTTTAATAATAGTGTATTTCCTCACCTTCGTTTCATTGGTGATTTATTATGTTTACCGAATGAGACCAGAAAGTTATTTTCAAAACTAGACAACTCTTCCGATGAAGTTCAGGAAGCTTTTAATAATTGTTGCTTTATGTATCAAATTTCGTCCACTTCGGGAAGATATTCTCCAACAGTAAAATTATCATATCTTGTGGCGTCTATAGAAGCGTTAGCTCAGTGTGAGTCTAGTGAAAATAAGCACTTCAGTAATTTTATACGTCACTATGCAAAAAATGAAATAAAACTTAGTAATATTTTAGATTTCATGCACGGTGAAGTTAGATCTGCTCATTTTCATAGGGGGAAATTTGCTGGCGGTGAATATAAATATGAAAGAAATTCAGTCATTACATTTCAAAGTGTTGAATCTAGAATTAGAGACTTACTATTCAGAGAAAGTTATCGAATAGTTCGAATTGCTATAGCTAACTGGATTAATCAATTTATAGAAAATGACCGTTAGCTTCCTATCCAAGAGCAATAAACGATGATTAATAAGTATCTCATGTCATGGCTAATGAAATTAGGCTATTGTTATAAATTTCATTACGTTATCTGATATGAAATCAGTCATATCGTACTAATTGTAAAACGTTTTTATCCATCGACGGGTTATGAATATAACTCGCCTTTGCCCCAATATGAGTTTCGCCGTTCAAAAGGTAAATAGGGTGAATAATGCTTTGGCTATAGAAAAAGCTAATGTTATAGGGTTTTGCATAGTCTAGACGTTATGTTTGCCCCATCATTTGGTTTTTTTGGGGCTAGCGCCATTTGAGTAAAATGAAGTACTCTGTTATTAAATATCTTTAAGTGAACGATTTCTATATGTCTAAAAATGTTACGAAACAAATCATTGATAATCTCAATGAAGATAGTTTTCCTGCTATACAGCTTCTTAGTGGGAAATGGGGTTGTGGTAAAACATATCTCGCGAAGCGCAGCATCGTGCCTATGCTAGAGGATAAATATGACCAAGCTCATTATATCTCTTTATACGGGGTGTCTAGTTTAGATGATTTTAGAGATAAGTTGGTGTCATTAAGTTACTTCAATAGCAAAAACTCCATTAACAACTCTTCAATGATTAAAAATGTTATTGGCAATGTAGCAAAAGGATTCGGGGATAGAGGTGCAACTCTAGCACTTGCAAATTCTCTTGCTCAGCCAATTAAGCAAAAACTGCTCTCTAAGATAAGTAATTGTGCTTTCGTCATCGATGACTTGGAGCGAGTATCAAGTAAAACACTCGCTTCAGAGGTACTTGGTGAATGTTTAAATCTGGTCGAAAATAATATCAATGTTGCCATGCTAGTTTTAGCTAATGAGGAGCATATTGAAGACAAATCTATTCTCGAAAAAACCTTCAACAATAAGGTTATACTAACCTCTTCACCAGACGAGATTTTTGGGGTTATTAGAAATAAATATGATCGACATCTGGATGATGCAACCTCTGCTTCAGCTAAAGAAGTTATTTCTAGACTAAAAATATCTAATTATCGAATCGTACTCCGAGCCATGCAGCGCTTTGTGCCTATTAAAGCTCAGATAGAAATACTTCATGACGTTGATAAAAAATCTGCACTTTCAAATGTTATAAATCAAGTCTTTGCAATCACTTATGCTCATTATGAGTATGGAGCTAGTTTTGATGAGATTTGTCAGGAGTCAACAAGGCATTCATCTGACAAAGACAAAATGTTTGATTCAGAAGATGGACCTAAAAAAGCGGTGGAGAGTGCAGAGGAAAGGTTGGCTTGCTTACGTTTGGAAAACATACGTCGCTGCATTCAGAATCCTACAGGCAATGTAACACCTGCCTTAGTCAGTTATTGTCTTAATATAACAACGATGCCAGATGAACTAACCAAAGATTTTAACCTCCCAATACAAGGTAAACTCCTTGATAGAATCAAATCTTTTTCTTTTTATGACCTAACAGATGAGCAATTTGAAGAAGCTGTGAAAGAAACTAAAGAATTCTTATTTGGCAGCACAGTCGAACCTAAACACTTTTACGATTGGTTTACAGCACTTAATGCTTACATCTTCCTTATTAAAAATAAGTACATACAAGAAAATATTAACGTTGAGTATGAAAGAGCTAAAGCGATGGTTGAAAATTCAAAAGCTCTTAAGCCAGTATCTCCGCATCGTTATCAAGAGATGAGCCTTCAAAATATGCACCCCTTAGTAGACGAACTGTATCATTTTGCTAAGCCCTTAAATGATAAGTTATCTATTGGTATTAAGCAGAGTGAACTTCAAAAACAATTTCTAGCTTGCTGGTCTACAGCTAGTAGTGAAATTTACCAGAATTATGATATGAAACCTTTTTTACACCTGTTTGATGCAAAAGAAGTCTACCAAGCCTTCGAGAGCTGGAAGTTGTTAGACATTATAGTTTTCGGCCAGTTTATCGAGAGTAGATACACAGTTAGTAATATTCGTGAATACTTACAAGATGAGTTTAAGTTCGTTCGTCAACTTAAAGAACACCTCGAATTAAAAGTCCCTTCAATGTCGGCCTCCAGATTAAAAGGCAGCCTTAATTTGTTGATAGAAGATTACTTGGATAAGGGAGTTAAGTTCATTGAGAAAGCAGAAAGTTATAATAGAGATTGAAGTTAGATAAAACCAAAACTCCGTAACAGAGATTACACAAATTAATTTTAGGGGGAGTTTGTCGGGAGAATATAAAATTTATCTTAAAACTATACATTACCTAATCGTTCACCTTTAGAAGCGTAGGACTAACTCATTTATGTCCATAAATGAGTTAGAGCTGAAGGACGGCTCTGTGCCATGAGCAGATAGTTGGTTACAGTAACCCCCCAACATATAATTAAATAAAAAAATCGACTAACTTATCTGCGACTATTTCAGATTTAAACTATAAATAATGTATCAATCACAAGGCATAAATCCGACATGGCAAGCTCAAATGTAAGTTTAAAATCACCAAAATCATATAGATTAGCTTTAAAAGTGATCTTTAACATCTTGAAAAAGTGGCAGGTTGATGAAAAAAGCAGCGTATTTTGCTCGGTAACCCCGCGACTGATGTATTTGAAACATGGAAATGCGGCGAGGTAACATCGTTAGAAAATGATGTATTAGAGCGAATTTCCTACATGGTGGGTATCTATAAAAATTTAGGGACCCTGTTTCCTGAGCAAAGGCAGGCTAATTGTTGTGATTCAATGAAACCGGACACCAATTTAGGTGGTATTATTACCACTCAAACAGAGGTGTTCTATGACAAAACAACGTCGCTCTTTTTCTCAAGAGTTTAAACTTGATTCAGCAAAATTAGTCCTTGATGAAGGATACTCATTCCCTGAAGCTGCTCGCTCACTAGAAGTCGGTGAAACAGCGCTTCGTCGCTGGGTTAAACAATTACAAGATGAGCGTGGTGGCACAACACCAAACTCTAAAGCTCTTACTCCTGAACAGCTTAAAATTCAGGAGCTTGAAGCTAAAATTAATCGACTTGAAAGAGAAAAAACAATTTTAAAAAAGGCTACCGCTCTCTTAATGTCAGACGAGATGAACAATATTCGTTGATAGGCCATTTAAGTGAGCATGAGTCTTTAGAAATGGTCTGTAGCGTGTTTGATGTTCCGCGTTCTAGTTATTATGATTTTAAGCAGCGTGTGGCATCAATTAAGCTTGAAGAGGTGCAGCTTAGGTCAACGATTAGTGAGTTATTCTCACTCAGTCGTGGAGCTGCTGGTAGCCGCACATTAGTGGCGATGCTAAACGACGCTGGCTTACCTATTGGTATCTTTAAGGTACGCCGCATCATGCGTGACTTGGGATTGGTATGCAAACAACCAGGGCCTCATTCATATAAATTAGCGACGGTGGAGCGGCTAGATATTCCAAACATACTTAACCGTGAGTTTGACGTTGATGGCCCAAACCAAGTTTGGTGTGGGGATATTACGTATATTTGGACAGGTAATAAATGGTCTTATCTAGCTGTTATTATCGACTTATTTGCTCGTCGTGTGGTTGGCTGGGCAATGTCAGATAAGCCTGATACTGACTTAGTTATTAAAGCATTAGATAGGGCATACGAGCAACGAGGCAAGCCACCTGGGCTGATATTTCATTCAGACCAAGGCAGTCAGTACAGCGCAAAAAGGTTTCAACAAAGGCTGTGGCGTTACCGTATAGAACAAAGTATGAGCCGCCGAGGAAATTGCTGGGATAATGCCCCGATGGAGCGCCTATTTAGAAGCTTAAAAACGGAATGGGTTCCTTCGTTAGGTTATAGTAATTACCAAGAAGCTGAAAAAGATATTAGCTATTATTTAATGAATTATTATAACTGGCGCAGGCCACATAGCCACAACCAAATGGTTGCCCCTGCTATAGCAGAAGAAAAACTTAATTTACTGTCCGGAATTAGTTGACCACAACAAATGAATGGCTTCATAAGCCGAATACGGCGTTTGGCGAGTCCTCAGCGCTAGATTTTTTGTTGATCGGGCTAGTAGTGAACTTGCGCGAAGTAAGACATTACTTAGATGCACAGTTTTAACTAAACACCCGCTAGCTACGAACAAAAAGTTAGGGCAACCTAAAGTGTGATTACCAATTCTAAGTTTATTTTGATACTTAACCTTATTTAATCTTACTTATCCATGGATTATAAGTACCTTGCAACTTATAAATAGCGTAATTTCTCCATAGTTCTTCACTATCTGCTGGATATTTAATGTGCCAACGCAGCATTAGGTTTTGCATTCCCCTTAAAGGTAGCCCATATTCAGAATTCATATAAAGCATTGATCGTGCTATACGGCCTTTAACAATATCTTGAGGCTCTACGAAAATCTCATCCTTACTTACTCCGTAAACTCGCTCAAAATCAGAGCAACCTTTCTCAGCATACCTGTTCTCGGAAATTTCATCTGGAATTTCTTTAAACGGGTAATTACTTCGAGACGAATTTACACCACCGTGGGTGGGCCAAAGATTGTGTAAGTCAGCTTCTGCTCTTTTATAAGAGACTGCTTGGCACGTGTCTCTACTATCACAGCTATGATGATCTGCAATCCAATCAGCCGAATATACGTGCTCTAAAGTCATCGTTTTTGTTTTGCCTTCATGGTTCAAATAGTAGCCTTTATTATTATATGGGATTGAGCAATACAGCCCTTCGCCTCCAAATATATATAATTTATCCCAAAACCAATGATCTCTAGCTGTATTGTAGTCCGGAATTACCGTTTGGTCTGCGTTAACGTAAAACGTTAAAAACCAAAATGAGATAATTAAAGCCTTCATATTTAATTACTCAACTCTCGTGTTTATCTATGTTTGCATTGAAAAAATACACAGTGTTAATTCCTCTCGGAGAGACGCCAGTTTCACTGGCGTCCAACTGGATTGATTTGTTATATTAATCCCATCTACAAAAAACTACGTTTACCTGATCCGTTAAAGGGCAAATAACAAAGAAGTACCCAACGTTCGCCTCTAAGTAGTGGACTAGCGAAGTGTCGTGGTTTTCACTGATATGATTTTTAAAATAGTTTTTAAATTTAATTTCGTCAGTTGAGAAAGTTAAATCGGAACTAGCTTGTTCTACAGCTTGAATAACAGCCCTCTTCGCAAGAGCCTCATCTAATTCACCATCTAAGTAATCATCGATATCATCGTACAAAGTAATAGCTAAGGTATCTGACATTTTTCATTCCTTCGTTAGTTTAAATAAACCTGAACAGGCAGTTAATCAAGCTACTGAAAAATAATATACATCGTATTAGCGAGAATCCCCTTTAATATTCAATATACGATTTCAAACAGCCTCACTTTAAATAACTTAGACTCAGATACATGTAATTACAATTTATCCACCAAAAAAGTATAAAATTCATACAGGGGAAAAGTATCTAAAATTACTGGTAAGAATTGATTTCTAAGTCAACTTTTTCAATGACTATACATCGCATAAAGTTGAAACTTCGGCAAAGTGCCAGTTAGGCCCGGCAGAAGTGACTATAGCTGTAATAAGGCTCACCGACTTTCTCACGCATTTCATCGAATACTAACTGCAACGTCAAATGTTTGTGCTGCTTTAAATCCTTATTGATGGTGAGCCAGTCAGGTGTTGGGTATCTTTT
>NZ_JACJFH010000104.1:0-15133 GCF_014164495.1 Pseudoalteromonas sp. SG41-5
GGTTCTAGGTTCTAGGTTCTAGGTTCTAGGTTCTAGGTTCTAGGTTAAAAAATAAAACCGCACAACAATAAGTTAGTGCGGTTTTTTATTTCAATAAACGCTATTTAAATAAGATTATTTACAAACATCTGCAACAGCATTTGCAAAGTAATCGATATTAGCTTGACTGATACCCGCTACGTTAACGCGGCTTGAACCAACAATGTAGATACCGTATTCTTTTTGCAGGCGCTCAATTTGTTCTTTATTAATACCTAAGAAAGAAAACATACCGTGTTGACGGTCAATAAATGAGAAGTCTTGAGCAATCTCTTTTGCCGCTAGACTGTCTTTGATCAAAGTACGTAGGCCATTGATACGGTTACGCATTTCATCAAGTTCACTGTGCCATTGTTGTGTCAGTTCTGTACTGCTTAAAATAGTATTTACAATATCTGCACCGTGCGCAGGTGGCATTGAATAAATGCTACGTACCACACTTAACATAACAGAGTTTGAAATGTCTGCTGTTGCACTGTCTTTAGCAATAATTGAACATGCACCAATACGCTCGCGGTATAAACCAAAGTTTTTCGAACATGAAGAACAAATGATTAACTCATCAACTGCATTGGCTAAAATACGTAAACCGTTTGCATCTTCTTCAAGGCTAGAACCAAAACCTTGATATGCAATATCAACCAGCGGTGTAAAGCCAACATCTTTTGCCAGTTCAGCAACCGTGTTCCACTGTGCTTCGTTTAAGTCCATACCACTTGGGTTATGACAACATGCGTGCAGTAATACCACATCACCTTTTGGCACTTGGGTAAGGGTTTCGATCATTTCATCAAATAATAAATCTTTGTTTTCATAATCGTAGTACGGGTATTCTTTAACTGTTAGGCCAGCGGCTTCAAACAAGCTAATGTGGTTTGCCCAAGTAGGATTAGTAACCCATACTGTCGCACCTGGATTACAGCGAACTATAAATTCAGCTGCAACTCGCAGTGCACCTGTACCGCCTGGTGCTTGTGCTGTACGAACACGATTAGCTAATAACGCTTGGTGCTCACCTAATAATAGGTTTTCCATTTTTTGGCAGTAATCTAAGTTACCCGCCAAACCAATGTATGATTTGCTAGTTTCGTTTTCAAGACGAAACGCTTCAGCTTTTTTAACTGCTTTTAATACCGGCGTATTACCGAATTCGTCTTTATAAACACCAACCCCTAAGTCAATCTTATTTGGGTTAGTATCTTGCTTATAGGCCGCCATAAGGCCAAGAATAGGATCAGTGGGTAATGGTTTTAATACTGAGAACATTGACTATCTCTTTCATTATTTAGGGGTTAGCTGTTGCACTTAGCTTAACATAAAAGCTCACTAGATTGACTAGTGTTATTTACACTAAAAAGTGAGGAATTTTAATACAGCACGCAATTAATAGCGCTAATGTTTGCTGGTTGAAAAAATCGTTATTAAAGGCTTCGCCATCAACAATACCAACGCAGCGATTTGCACTGTCAAAAAGCGGTAAACAGGCTTCTGATTTTACTTTAGGGTCGCAAGTATAATATTCACCACCCGCAGCCAAATACTGCTCAACGTTGTTGATCACTCGCCCTTTACTACTCAGTGCCACCTGCACATTATTACTACCAGCAGCAAATGCTTCGGTAAGCGGAAAAAGCGGTCGACTTGGCGCGCCAAAGTAAGTCAGTTTAAGTAATTGCTGACCCTCAGGTGTTGCTGTACTTTGGTAAATGCCGTACCAATCAACCTTAGTTTGCGCTACAACGTAATCAACAATCAGTTGTAATTGAGCAAGCTTTTGCGTGGTGTGCTGATCTTGCGGTAAAAAATCAGTGAGTTTAAACGGCTCATCTTGTAAGTAACCAAATAAACTGCACGCCCCGCCTTCACCCAATTCTGGTATTTGATATTGCCAGCGTACCGCAGGAAGCGACTGATTTGATAAATAGCTTTCGAGCTTAGTAAGCTCAGCAGAGACTAACTGAGCAGGCACATCTAACTGCGCAAGAGATAAATAAGAAGAAACCATTTAGCCATCCAAACATCTAAAAAAATGAATCATAGCATGGCTAAACAATCACGACTAGCTTTGTTGTTGCACCAATCGATAACACATTTCAATTTGATTACCCGATGAGTTATAAGTCACCTGCTCTGCTATTTCTTCTAATATCGATAACCCACGACCGTGCTCGCGATTATTACTGTTAGCATTACTGTCGGTGCTTGCAAAACCATTGCCAGAATCGCAAATTATAAAATACAGGCTCAATGTATCAGGGCAATAACGTATATCCACAATGATCAATGCATCAACGAGCTTAGCTAATGTTGCTTCTCGAAGTTGATAATACTCAATAAAACCATCCTCTTTATTTTTAATCGCTGAATCGAGTCCTAATACACCGTGATCAAGTGCATTGTTATATGCCTCAGAGAGCAGTAAAAAAATATCAGAGCGGTGCTCTTTTAGCCCGCCAACTTGAGTGAGCACTTCAACGATTTCAAGCACCGGGTCGGTTTGTTTTATTTGCTGTGAATTAAGCGTTAAAGAAAAATTAAAGGGTAACCGAGAGTAAGCGGCTTGCTCTTCAGCCGCAGCAGGAACCGCCATGCAATTAAAAAGCACTAAACTAAGGTCATCCTGTTGTTTGCTACCATGAGCAAACTTGGTCACTTGCCCGATCACATCTTGACTAGTCACTTTAGGCTTGCTTGCAAGTGCCTTTATAAAGCGTTGCTCTGCAAAAAATTCACCGTCTGCATTGGTGGTTTCTATAATACCGTCGGTGGCCAGCGCCAAACGCATACTGCTATCAACTTCAAAATGAATTAATTCACGTTCAAATTCGTCGCCTTCTAAAATCCCTAAAGCCATGTGCTGTGACTCTAAGGTTTTTAATACGCTTCCTTGTTGATCAATTAAATAAGCGTCAGGCAAGCCACCAAGCCAAGCTGAAACACTTTTCCCGGAGCTACTTAACTCAATAATTGTCGCGGCACAAAACATATGACCGGGCAATAATTGTACTAATACGGCATTAACTTCTGCGGCAATATCACTGACCGCCATGCCTTTATTAACCATAGTGTAAAACACTTTCGATGCCGGTAATGCCCCCACCGCAGCTGCTAAACCATGGCCAGTAAAATCCCCCAGCATACAATACAAACTACCAATTGGACTTTGCCCAACCAAACACATATCACCATTAAACATAGAAGCCGGTGAAAGATGAAAATCAATGTTGTTGGTAAACTTATTTTGGTTTTCTAAGGCATTATTAAAAATATGCTCAACTATTTCGTGCTCGCGCTCGGTTTGATTGTAATGATATTCTAATAACTTATTTTGTTCGTGGGTCTTTAAGCTCAGCTTACGGGTGCGGCTATGAGCTTTTATTTTCGCGGTTAAAATTACTTTATCAAACGGTTTATGAATAAAGTCATCACCACCGACCTCTAAACAACGTTCAAAACTGTTTTGATCTTCCAAAGAGGTTATAAAAATAATTGGTAGGTGAACATCGTTGTATAACAGCTTAATTTTTGTCGCTGTTTCATAGCCATCCATTACTGGCATTATTACATCGAGTAGCACAATATCAATGCTTTGCTGTGCTAATATTGCTAATGCTTCAACACCGTTAGCGGCAGTCGATACCTCGTAATTTTGTTGCACCAGCATTACTTTCAAAAGCGTACAATTAAGTGGCTGATCATCAACAACGAGAATATGCATTAATCAATATCAAACTTTTTATCAAAACGTGATATTTGCAGGATTTTTTTCAGTTGCGGCTGACAATTACTGATTTGAATTGCATCAACTGAGGTACCCAAGGTCTTTTTCATATTCAGTAACATACCAAGTGCGGAGCTATCCATGTAATCTGTTTCTCGCAAGTCAATTACGACCTTAGCGGTTTTTTCATTGATATCGGAATACGACTGTCGAAATGACTGCACTAAATTAAAGTCGAACTTCCCTTTAATTTGAATAGTCAGTGTAGCACCATCTGCTGATGCACTCTTACTTAGACCCATTAGTTAACTCCTGCTCAGATTATCCATTCTTAATTAGTATTAAATATAACTTGTTAATGATAAATCACCAAAAATAAAACACCCTATGCACAAATTTGTTTTAGATTTGATATTATCTAGGCCATTGTTTATTTAACTTTTTAAATGCAGGTTAAGCATGAGTGATAGTAATCTCGTTTATTCAACCGAAACAGGCCGTATCAGCCAACCAAAACCAAGCACAGAAGTGGCTAGTAAAGTATTTAAAGACGGCGCCCTGCGCATCGAACGCCAAACCAAAGGCCGTAAAGGTAAAGGTGTTATGTTGGTAACTGGTATTGACAGCGAGCAACACGATTTAAAAAAACTCGCCAAAACCATTAAAAGTAAAATGGGCCAAGGCGGCGCGGTAAAAGACGGCATCATTGAAGTACAAGGCGACGACCGCGAAAAACTCAAAGCCATCCTCGAAGCACTTAAATTCAAAGTCAAAATTGCCGGAGGGTGAGCCGCCGGTTTGCCTATAAAAAGCAGAGACTTGATGACCTAATTGCATATATGTACTTTCTTAATTTATGATCAATGTATTGTAATACAAAGAAAAACATCAGAGATAAAATTGTCTACTCCCACACAAAGAGAGCTTAAATGATATTAGATAATCTACCCAATAAAAAACTAGTCTCTGCTCTAAAAGCTAGTGCAGCTTTGGATATAGAGCTTTGTGAAGACGAATACCTAAGGTGCTTTTCTTACAAAGCTAATTGGGCGCCAGGGATAGACGTTGCTTCATATGAAAATGGTGGTGGTGATGAAATCGTCATTGTCATAAAAGGTGATGCTATTTTAATTAAAGGCTTCGATCATGAATCAGAAGTTAGTCCTCATGCTCAAGAAGAGTTTAGAATTTGGCCAGGGATGTATGAAGGGGCTCCTGAAGAACTGCTCGGCGTTTTAGATAACGATTTCTTCGAAATAGCTCATGTGACCTTTTGTTTTTGGCGTACTTCCAACTCAGGGTCATGGCAACAAGGAACTGTTAATTTCCAAAACAATGAAGATAACGGAGCTAGTTGGCTGCTCCCTGCAATCACTATAACTCCAGAATATTTTATTGAGTATGCGAAGGACTACTACCAAGATGACTTTAATAAAATAACACCAGCTAGGGTACACCAAGTATTCAGCGAATATGAATAGCACAAAACTTTATCGGTGCTGTTGATACAATAAAACAAAGTAATAAAGTAATAAAGTAGCGTGGTAACTTGCTTCGCTTGTTCCTCGCGATTTAGCCACTCTCATTTTACCGCCAACTGCAGCGTTAATTTAACTGGAGCAACACTCAATTATGGATGATGTATCGAAGCAATTTAAACCAGTAAAAAAACGGTTTTATCTCATATTACTATTAACTGTTGTATGCTTTTCAAGTGGCTTTATTCTTCAATATTTTGATATTAAGTTTCTAAATCCTTTTTATGGTGCATTAATCGGAGTGCTCATATTTAACGTTGGTATTTGGTTGTATTACAGGTGTCCAAAATGTAACTCTATTCCATTTGCATCAGGTAGTGAAGGCGTAGAAATCAGACCTAAACTCTGCCATAAATGTGGTGCTAAATTCAGGTCAAAATAAACTAATAGATAGCAGCAAAGCCAAAGGGACTAATGCGGAGCAATAAAAGACGGCATCATCGAAGTTCAAGCGGTTGAAAAAGCATTATCTCAATGTGATGATGTTCGTCTAGAAGATATTGCAGATGATTTAGGTGTCGGTTATTCAACGTTACAACGCTGGATAGCACTCGCAAAGAAACATCAACTTGAAACACACCAGACGGGTAGCCAAATGACAGCAGAAAAACGACCACAAGACTGGCGTTTAGAAGAAAGACTCAGCGCGATTATTGACTGTGGCCATTTAGATGAAGCAGCCATTAATGAATACTGCCGTAATAAAGGGCTTTATCCGCATCATATTAAGCAGTGGAAGCACGACTTTGCCCAAGGACCTACAACGAAACTAGCTAAATCAGACAGTAAACAGTTAAAGCAAGAAATAAAACAGCTGCAAAAAGAGCTTAATCGTAAAGATAAAGCCTTAGCTGAAACAGCGGCATTACTTGTTCTCAAAAAAAAAGCGGATGCCATTTGGGGTTTCAACGAGGACGATTAACGACGTCGACTGAGCGACATGAATTGATAAAGCTCATTACAGAAGCGCAGGATTCAGGGGCAAGGCAGAAGCCAGTGTGCGAATTACTTGGGCTAACGGCAAGAACGGTTCAGCGCTGGATGGCCGAAGATAAGATGGTAGACAAGCGAACTTGTACGGCAAAGCGGCCGCCCAATCAACTCACTGAGTTAGAGCGACAGCGTATTATCAAAACAGTCAATTCAGCTGAATATGGGCATTTACCGCCGAGCAAAATAGTGCCCAAGTTGCTTGATAAAGGGGTATGGATAGCATCCGAGAGTTCGTTTTATCGGGTTATGAAACGTCACCACCTATTAACGCATAGAGAAAAAGTGAAGCCAAACAGGCAGGTAAAAAAACCAAAAGCACTCACAGCAACCGGTGTGAACGAAATTTACACATGGGATATTACATATTTGCCAACAACGGTTAAGGGCGAATTTTTATACTTGTATTTAGTGATGGATATTTTTAGTCGAAAAATTGTGGGATGGCAGGTTCACGATACACAGTTAAGTGCGCTAGCGGCTGATTTGATGACGGATATTTGCAGTCGAGAGCAAATAAAGCCAGAGCAAGTCACGTTACATTCGGATAATGGCAGCCCAATGAAAGGCGCTACATTATTGGCTACCTTGCAAGAATTAGGCATTGTACCGTCGTTTAGTCGCCCGTCAGTGAGTAATGATAATCCCTATTCGGAGTCATTATTTAAAACGTTAAAATATCGCTCAGACTACCCAGAAAAGCCATTTGAAGATATAAGCGCAGCAAGAGAATGGGTAAGTGGGTTCGTAAAACAAAATTGACACCCATTATAAATAAATGCTGAAGTCATCAAACTTAACCGTGCAAAAAACTGCCTGCCCGCAATTACTCTTCGAGGAAATGTTGTTTGTAATAAATAACGTGACTAATGTCCGTTGAATACTGAATTTTAGACATAGAAAGGCTGCAAATTCGCAGTTTTTGAATTGCTTTAGATGGTTTACTACATCGCTCTATTTTATGCTAATAGCTTTTCACAATTTCTCACGTTTGCTCGCCGCTTTCTATTTAAATGTTCACAGTATCCTTCCTGCGATGTTGGCCTCCCGACTGCGCCATGAAACACCCGTGTAAAGTGGCTCGTGAGTTTTAACCAATTATCTGCTGAGATATTTACCCGCTCCAATAACCGTGAATGAGTATTATCTATATAACCGCGCTTATCTTCTCGTATACAACGACCTGTTAACTCTACAAGTTCTAAATAAGATTTTAACTCAAATGGTAAGCCCTTTGCCATGTGCTGCCTTGGCATACCTGCAAAGCGTAGTAATTGTATTGGTTGTTTACCGTCGGTTGCACTTTCAATCCGTTTTTGTACGCTCGTGTAATCCGATGTTTCTGGTGTGTGAGCTATCTTCGCTCTGATTGGGTTTAAATCAACATACGCCATACATGCAGCCAATGCGGCTTCATCTAACAGTGCTTGTGATTTGAAACGGCCTTCCCAAAATCGCCCTGTACATCCATCTTCTTTATTCGCCCTGCGAGCTATATCTTCATTTAATAATCGCATAAACCAGCTAATACTTGATAAACGCTCACGGTACTCATCGACGGTCTCATTTAAAAAGAAGCATTCTGCTTTCGTTAGCTTGCCCCCTTGAACATATTTATTTGTCAGCATGGTGCCTTTACATAATTTATGCCAACGGATAATAATGGCTTTATCGTTCAGTCGTTTCGCTTTTTTATCATCAACATACAACACTAAGTGCGTATGATTACTCATCACTGCATATGCGCAAACATCAATACAAAACACGTTAGAAAGAGCCAATAGCTTCTCTTCAACCCAACACCTGCGATGCTCATATGATTGGCCAGTAAAACGATCTTCGCCGCATAGATAGGCTCGACGTACGCACCTAGAAATACAATGATAGTACTTTGTATCAGCCAAACTTATCTGACGCTTTCTCGCAATAGCCATGTGACAACCTGCTCATTTATTGTGCTAATAATAAAATTAGTACGTAACTGATACATTGCAAATCATAAGATGGGTGTCTTCTTAGCATCCTTCTATGGGCGGTTCATCTCCCGTTATCAATATTGATCCAAATATCTCTCAATGACACTAAACCTTGTGACGCTAAATAGTCATTACCTAGCGCAATGTTAATTCCTTTTGTTTTGAGCTTCGACAAGGGCCTTCGCTTCCAAGCGCCTACTTTTGGTACTGGTAATTCCACAGGCTATGGCGAGTCGTTCACTGACCCTCCTCCAAGCGTTAGCGCGAATGCGTGTTTATCAGATCTCCCCCTTTTTTACCTATAAAGAACAGGTGCATCGACTTTCTCTGCACAACTGCATCATTTACGGTGGCCGTTAGATCGCATGACTTCGCTATCTTGTGCTAGCTCGTCTCCAGCCTACGCCTCATATGATGTTTTTTCTCATCAGCTCACATTTATTTATCATAAAGAATGCTAGCTGCTTCCTCCAGACTATCTCTCGCGATTTAGCCCTTGCCATTCGCGAGTGTCTATCGTTTAATAATAGCGTGTTATTTAAACGGTGATCTTCCTACAGAGGACTTTCACCTCATAAGTCAATGCCCATGTCGGGCGTACACAATCGTGTCATGCCGAAGTTATGCCTCATCGAGGGAATGGAGTCTAAATGAAATCAATTATATGGTTATTCTCAATTTTTATTAGCTTTGGTGCACCAGGTACAGAGCAAGAGTTACAACCAACAACGTCAGGACTATATGATGTTGGTGGGTTTAAGTTGTATCTTGAGTGCTACGAAAATGACAAGCCTCAATTAATAGTTGAGCAAGGCTTCGGTCGTTCTGGTTCTGATGGGGTTTGGTTGGAGAATATTAAACAATTGAAAAATGATTTCAGTATTTGTTTATATGATCGATCAGGTCTTGGAAAAAGTGAAAAAGGTCCCGTGCCTTTCACCGTCGATGATATGGCTAAAAGGCTAAAAAAACTGCTTCAAGTAGCCGGTGTTAAAATGCCGTATTACTTTACTGGTGGCTCATATGCATCTTATATCATTACGGCATTCAATAACCTATATCCACAAGAGGTTATGGGGGCTGTGCTGATTGATCCACCTCCTTTAGGCTACTTTTACACTATGGGTACAAGGTGGCCTGAAAACTTTAAAACAAACAATGAAAAATTGGAGCGTTTTTATAATTTTGAGCAAAGTGTTCATGATCCAATGTTTGAAAGAGTTCCTGAAAACGTAGATCATATGAAAAGCTACAAAATTCTATCTGAAGCAGCTAAATTCGGTGATAAGCCAATTATAATTTTACGTTCAAAACAGACCGAAGAGCGTTATGACCCTCCTTTTGTTCCCGAGGAAATCGCGAAGTCAATGGACTCCCTATATGCAAATGCAGAGAGTTACTTTAAAAGTTTATCTACAAATAGCCGAATTATCTATTCGGAATCAGAAAAGCATCATCTGCACATCGCAGACCGTGATTTGGTTGTAAAAAGCATTAAGGAACTTGTTAGAAAATGAGGCTTAACAAGTTGCCCAAAATCGCCGCAAACAACGCGGCTGGGACAAATACTCACTGGGCTTCGTCCAACAACGTTCGCATTTGCCCATTGGCAAAGCGTTATGTTTTACGAGGCATCGAGTAGATGAAGCTAATCTATTACTCTAATGCGCAGCGTCTCTGAACCTCTTTATGAATAATTCAATAAAAGATTTTTTGCACAAAGAGCAGAGAATGAGAAGTAAATGAGGATTATCTTAAAGGCTAATATTAGCATGCGTAAAACACGATGCATTAATAAAGGTAAGCTGCTACCTCATCAAATAAGCCACTTAAACACCTGTCATACATTCCAAAACGCCCATTAAAGCAACAGCAAATGCTCTTTTTATATTTTACGTAAAAGTCAGTTGTCGATTGAATCAGAATAGGAACTCGGCTATGGTTAATGCATCAATAAAAATAAATTAAAAACGGGTTATTCTACAAGCTCGTTATACGTTTCAGGAGGCTTGGTTTAATTCCTTAAGTGACTCGGATAAAGATATGGTAAAAAGTATTATATCTGATGCTGTAAATGAATCTGTTTTTGGTTTCCTTTGTGTACTCGATGGTGTCAGGTCAATTTTTGATACAGGTGACTCTAACAACCTAAAGTTAACGCACGGTGACACACTGCTTAACGACATAGAAAATGAATGCTTGCACGATTTGTATAAAACGTATAACAAGCTGTTAAACAAGAACAAAAAACAGTTAGTTTCGCTTCGTTCCACATTTTAGCCCACTGTTTTCATCCGCTTAATTGGGCGATATTTTTATCGAAGAGTGATGCGCATCGCGCTATACTTGTGCCATGATTAAATCTTTCAAACATAAAGGCCTCAAGAAATACTTCCAAACAGGAAGTGTTGCTGGAATTCAGGCCAAACATCAACGCAAATTGCGCATGCAACTTGCAGCAATAGATACCGCACAAGAAATTGATGATATCAATTTACCCGGTTTTAAATTGCCCCCTCTCAAAGGGGATCGTGACGGGATTTGGTCTATTACTGTAAATGGTAACTGGCGCATTACTTTTGAGTTTATCGATGGTAATGCATACATTCTCAATTATGAGGACTATCACTAATGACTATGCATAATCCACCACACCCAGGAGAGTTTATCTATGACGTTTACCTAGAGCCTGCAGGCTTTAGTTGCCGTTATTTAGCTAAACAACTAGATGTAGCATCGTCTACATTAAATAGAGTTCTAAAAGGTCAAAGTGCAATCTCACCAGAAATGGCACTTCGCTTATCTAAAGCCATTGGCAGAACTCCTGAGAGTTGGTTAGCAATGCAAGATAACTACGATCTGTGGCATGCAAAACAACAAATTAATTTAACCAATGTCCACGCAGTAAACTTTGCAGTGCCATAAAAAATAATCGGGTAGCCGGAGGTCTCTAACCTCCAGCCCCCACACCACCCATCATGCACTTTTATTAACAGGAAGTGCTATGGGCGGTTCATCTCCCGTAATGAATATTGATCCAAAGATCTCAATGACGCTAAACCTTGTGAAGCTAAATAGTCATTGCCTAGCGCAATATTAATTACTTTTGTTTTTGAGCTTCGACAAGGGCCTTCGCTGCCAAGCGCCTACTTTTGGTGCTGGTGATACCACATGCTACGGCAAGTCGCTCACTGACAGCCAATTTCATTAAACTGCGTACTGCGCGAGGTAAACTCGCGCCTACGAGTCACTCCCCTAACACCTAGTTACCTAGCTCCTAAAACCTTTTTGTAATTGGGTTTCGTTACCCTCACCCCAACTACAATCGCTTAATTTATCACCAAGCAATCTTACAACTTATGACTTACCGCTTAAAGCTGCGATCAAAACACCATCGCCTTACCCCGCCCTGACGCTTCTGAGCCGGCATCTAGTTTGCCATCACGTTCGATGATCACATGCATATCACCAAAATGGCGCTCGTCTAAGGTGTAGCCCATTTTCTCTAGTGCTTTAACAACGCTTGCATCTAACCCTGCATGATGACGTATGACATTTTTAGGCCAAAGTTGATGATGAAAACGCGGGCTATTTACCACTTCATCGGCGCTCATATTAAATTCAACCGCGTTTAAAATAGATTCGTACACCGAGCTTATTATGGTGGTGCCGCCAGGTGAGCCGGTAACCATTTTAACTTTATTGTCTTTGAGTAAGATAGTTGGCGTCATTGAACTAAGCATACGCTTATGCGGCTGGATTTCATTGGCTTTACCACCGAGCGCGCCAAATACATTCATCACCCCTGGTTTGGCACTAAAGTCATCCATTTCATCGTTAAGCAAAAAGCCCGCGCCAGCAACGACTACACCACTGCCATAACCTAAATTAATGGTGGTGGTATTCGATACTGCATTACCCCATTTATCAACTATAGAAAAATGCGTGGTTTGTTCGCTTTCATATAACCCTGGTTTAATGTTTTCAGTCGTCGATATTTTATCGAGTGTGATGCTGCTACTGCGCTTTTTAAGATAATCCATGGCGATTAATTCGCTCTTTGGCACATCAAAAAAGTCTGGATCACCTAAGTACTCTGCTCTATCAGCAAATACGCGTTTGCCAATTTCTGCTAATAAATGAATATATGCTGTGGAGTTATGCTCAAGCCCTGCTTTGGGTTTAGTCAGCTCGTACATTTTTAACCATTGTATTATTGCTATACCGCCGGAGCTTGGTGGTGGTGATGTAAGTACTTGGTAACCGTTCCAAGCTGCTTTCATTGGGGTACGTGATTTTGCTTGATAGGCTTTTAAATCCGCTTGGGTAATGATCCCGCCATGTTCAGCCATAAAATCGGCAATGATTTTGGCAGTTTCTCCTTCATAAAATCCTGCCTTACCTTGCTCGCGAATACGTTTTAATGTGGCTGCAAGCTCAGGTTGCTTAAAGTTTTGCTTCGCTTTAGCGCTGGCAAAATAATCAGCAAAGTTAATTGTTACGTCTTTTTTAGCCATGCGGGCAATGTAGCGCTCAATACTGCTGGCTAATTTCGGGTGAACAATAAAACCCTGTTCGGCTAACTTTACTGCAGGCTCAACAAGGGTTTTCCAATCAAGTGTGCCGTGTTTTTGATGAGCAAGCCACATACCCGCCACACTACCGGGTACCCCACTGGCGTGAATGCCGTATATCGATTTATTTGCAACCACATTACCTTTGTCATCCAAATACATATCGCGATGGGCGGCAATTGGAGCTGTTTCGCGGTAATCTATAAAGTCGCCTTGCCCGTCTTTTTGGATCAGCATAAAACCACCACCGCCAATGTTTCCCGCTTCAGGTAAAGTAACGGCTAATACAAATTGCGCAGCAATGGCTGCATCAACCGCGTTACCGCCCTGCTCCAAAATGGCTCTTGCTACGTCACTACTGTAACTATCGGGCATAGCCACTGCCGCTTGGGCTGTTTTGCCACTAGCTGCCAATGCAGTTATGTGTAACTGCATTACAACGACACTAAAAATCAGTAAATGTTTTACACCTGCAAACATATTTAATTCCTTGTTGATTTTATTTTTTGATTATTTTATTAACCCCATTAATACACATTCAGTTAACAAGGGTCAAACTACAATGAACAGCTTTACACAAATTTTCGATATAACACGGCTGGTAACTCGCCGAACTCGTCGCTATGGGTATAGTATTCAATAAACTGCAGACCCAGCTTTTCCATCACTTTAATCGAGCCGTTATTGTCTTTTAGTGCAGTGGCGCTAAGTGCCTTGATCTCTGCATTGGCGGTGATCACATCGGCAACGGCTTGCGCGGCTTCACTGGCGTAACCTTTACCCCAACTTGCGCGTTTAAAACGCCAGCCAATTTCAATATCACTAAAATCAGGCTCTGCAGTAAAAAACCCCATTGGCCGAATTAATATCCAACCAATAAAACTGTCATTATCATTAAGGTTAACTTGCCAAAGCCCCCAGCCCTGTTGTGGATTGCGATAGGCTTGCATGCGCGGAATAAAAACGTCTTTGATGGTACTCATGGTCGTCGTCTTGCCACGAGTAAGGTACTCCATAACCTGTGGGTCGTTATCGAGTTCAAACAGTAGCGCACTGTCATTTTCATCCATTAATTTAAAATTAAGTCGTGCTGTTCGAGGTATATTCATTTTCGAGCCTGTATATTGCTTGTTTTAAGATTGCCATCAATACTGTACCAGAGGAAATATTCCTCGGGACATCATTATTATACAAAGGAACGAATATGAACAAATTAGCAAGTTTAGTTTTATTAGGCTGTGTAGCACTAACCGGTTGTGAAGATGCTAGCGAAGCAAAAAAAGATGCCGCAGAAGCTAAAACTGAGGTTAAAAAAGCACTTAATGATGCATGGGATGAAGTAAAAGAAACCAGCAATCAATTTAAAGGTGAATCACTTGATGAGCTACTGCAAGAAAGTAAAAAACTTGGCCTTGATATGTATGATGATGGCAAAGAGGTGGCTTTAGATGCCTGGATTGAAAGTAAAGAAGCAGCAGGCGAGTTAACTGAAAAAACCAAGCAAAAAGCCCAACAGCTCGTTGACGAATTACAAGCTGCACGTGAAGAACATAACAAAGAAAGTAATAACTAGTTTACCTGCGGCCTATAGTTTACTGAGGTAGCCCCTACTATTGTAACTATGGACTGACTAACAATTTAATAAACATCCCCGGGCAAGCCCTTCTGCTAACGCAGTACTCACTTCGTGAGTGGGGTATTTGGTTAGAACATAGCTAACTGATGATCCAAATGGAGTTGGTCATAATTATTTCCTTAGTTTTTCACATACTTTCTTATCATTGATCCGTCACCATGTTTTCCTACCGTATTTGCAAAATAACCATCAGACCAAAACTCTCCACCCCATCACTGGAAAATAAACACTCAATATCACTTTATCAGCAATATTGAGTGTTTCGCCAAACAACAGCTCTACTGGCGTGCAATTTTCAACAAACCATTGGTATTCGAGTCTAGGTAAATAGTTTAATAAATGATTGCTTACAAACTGGTAAGGTGCACGTTGTAGTCACTCAGGCCTCCAATGGATAAATCCATATATCAAAGAACGTAATAGGTATTGATAACTTGGACTAACCGTCGTTTTTCGTCTGTGCGCTACAGCGCTATACTTGAAGTGATGCTAATTTTAATACCAATCGACTTAAATATTTAATCATTCTAGCGCGCTAAATAAAGCGCTAACTGCGTTATAATTTTTTCAAGTAGAACAACTACATGTCAAAATTTACGCCTTGTTATCACTGTATTTATCTGTCGCTATAAATGGTCAGTAACTTAACACGATTGGTA
>NZ_JACJFH010000105.1:0-1175 GCF_014164495.1 Pseudoalteromonas sp. SG41-5
TACTTTGCAAGAATGGCAGTCCCTTTTAAGAAGTAACAACGATGAGAGTAAGTGCCTGTGAAACGCCCAACGGGTTGGTTTAAAAGCGATTTATACTGCGTTATTGATTTTAACAATAGAACCACAATTACTTGCAATCAATGCCTTGCCTAAATCGCTTTTAACTCCAACGACGCTCGCATCTTGAGGTGGTTTGGGTATAATGACTGCAGTTAACGTTATCATATGAGTACCCCATGGCGAAGAAAAAAGGCAAGCCTGCTGAAATTGAAGAAGAAATTATCTATATATCAAAAAGTGAGCTAAAGCGCGAAGCGCAAGAGTTTCATCAGTTAGGTGCTGAAATTGCCAAAATGGGGAAAAAACAGCGCGAGCGCTTACCCTTAAATGACGATTTAAAAGCGGCAATGGTTGTTGCAGACAAAATCAGTAACAAAAGTGATGCATATCGTCGTCACTTAAATTACATCGCAAAAACTTTGCGTACCGTTGAGAATATCGAAGAGATCAACGCTATTATCGACATTATGTTGAATAAAAATAATCAAGCCGAAGTGATGATTAAAAAGATTGAGCAATTACGCGATGATTTAATTGCCCAAGGTGATGATTTAGTTAATCAAACCATTGAGCAATACCCGACTATTGATCGTCAAAAGTTACGTCAATTGGTGCGTAATGCGGCAAAAGAAGTAAAAATTGAAAAGCCAGCTAAAGGCTATAAAGAGCTATTTCAATATCTTAAAGAAAGTATCATGCGATAAGCTACATGTAATGTAGTAATGAATTGCCTATATTCAGTCTGGGTAAAAACACCCGCTATTTATAGGCAGTTACCGTTTAGTAAGCAGTAACGCCTCCCTCGCAGCAAATTAAAACCCTGTAAGTATTAAGCTTGCTGACGCACCAACACCACGCCACATTTAAAACGCGGTGGCAAGCCACTCGCCTACAAGTAAGTAATAAACATCAAAGTAAATTTAACACCAAGATAAACCTTAACACCGTAGGCGTTGAGCTTGCTGACGCACAAATACCACGCCACATTTAAAAACGCGGTGGCAAGCCACTCGCCTACAGATAATTAATTAAACATCAAAGTAAATTTAACACCAAGATAAACCTTAACACCGTAGGCGTTAAGCTTGCTGACGCACCAACACCACGCCACATTT
>NZ_JACJFH010000105.1:1275-9632 GCF_014164495.1 Pseudoalteromonas sp. SG41-5
GATAATTAATTAAACATCAAAGTAAATTTAACACCAAGATAAACCTTAACACCGTAGGCGTTAAGCTTGCTGACGCACCAACACCACGCCACATTTAAAACGCGGTGGCAAGCCACTCGCCTACAAGTAAGTAATAAACATCAAAGTAAATTTAACACCGTAGGCGTTGAGCTTGCTGACGCACCAACACCACGCCACATTTTGAAACGCGGTGGCAAGCCACTCGCCTACAAGTAATAAATTACACATCAAAGTAAACTTTAACACCGTAGGCGTTAAGCTTGCTGACGCAACAACACCACATCACATTTTGAAACGCGGTGGCAAGCCACTCGCCTACAGGTAATTAATTAAACATCAAAGTAAATTTAACACCAAGATAAACCTTAACACCGTAGGCGTTGAGCTTGCTGACGCAAAAACACCACATCACATTTTGAAACGCGGTGGCAAGCCACTCGCCTACAAGTAATTAATTAAGCATCAAAGTAAAATTTAACACCGTAGGCGTTGAGCTTGCTGACGCACAAATACCACGCCACATTTAAAAACGCGGTGGCAAGCCACTCGCCTACAGGTAATTAATTAAACATCAAAGTAAATTTAAAACTTTAACACCCGTAGGCGTTATGCTTGCTGACGCAAAAACACAATATGCGCGAGTTTGCCTCGCGCAGCTCTTAGCATTTAACCAACTATTCCTAGCGGTTTGGCACTTTGCCATGCACCACGGGTAAAATCAGGAATATCAATTGACGCACTACGATTACTAACTGACTGTGCCGACAGCGGCGATATAACAGACCAAGCAGCGCCGTCGTAAACATCTTGATCAAGCGCCTCACCATTACGTAAACAATAAATCATCCGCCAGAACATTAAGAAGTCCATGCCGCCATGGCCGCCGTTACGCTCTGCCTCTTCGCCCATTTTGGTCCACAGTGGGTGGTCGTATTTTTTATACCAATCAGCCATTTCATAATCCCACTCATGGAAGCTCTTCGAACCACCATCTTCCAGCGCAATACGATTTGGAAAACCAGCAAACACACCGTTAGTGCCTTGAATTAAATTATGGCGCGAGTATGGACGTGGCGTGGTGGTATCATGTTGAACCATAATACTGCGCCCTTTTACTGTTTTGATAAGCGTGGTATTCATATCGCCAGCAATATAATTAAGCTGATTACGTTGATGATCGGCTGGAAATTCTTTCTTTGCATAGGCGCTACGGCCCAGTGCCGGTGAACTCATTGAGGTTAAAAAATCAAATCGATCGCCGCGATTAATATTCATATATTGTGACACAGGGCCTAAACCGTGCGTTGGATACAAATTACCGTTTCGTTTTGCATGCCAAGCGGTACGCCAAGAACCAGTTTTATGCTCCACTTCTTTCATTTGCCAACGTAATTCATGAATATACGCCGCCTCACCATGTAGCAGCTCACCAAACACGCCTTGGCGAACCATATTCAATACCATTAACTCATCACGACCATAGTTGACATTTTCCATCATCATACAGTTCTTTTGCGTGCGCTCAGCGGTATCAACTAGTTGCCACATTTCTTCAACCGTCAATGCTAATGGCACTTCAACAAAAGCATGCTTGCCACTATTCATGGTATCGATTGCCATCGGTGCATGCCATGACCATGGCGTAGAAATAATCACAATATCAATATCATCGCGATTAAGCATTGCTTGATAGGCATTATCGGCGCCAGTATAAAGTGCAGGCTTAGCCAACCCTTTGTCAGTGAGGTAGTTAGCTGAACGCTGTAAGACTTCGTCATGGGTATCACATATTGCTTTAATTTCTGTACCAGCAATATGACTCATACGCTTTACGTGGCCAAAACCACGCTGTCCTAAGCCTATAAACCCAACCCGTACTATATCCATTTTTGGCGCGACAAGGCCAATTACAGAGCGCCCTTGCGCTGGGGGAGTAATAACGCCACTTTGAGTACCCGTGGCACATCCTGAAATCACACTAGCCGCTGCCGTAGCACTCGCGGCTTTTAAAAAATCTCGACGATTAAACTGCTTCATTATTATTATCCTAGAACTAATCTAGTTTTAACTTACCTAAAACAGCTTGGGAGGTAAAGCAGATGGGGATGGATAGCATAGGAAGGGGTTAGAATTAACCCTAACTCTTGGTATTTAACCAATCTCAATCGACGATGTAGGAAATGGCTTTAGCCATGAATTTTATAAACCGCGCGGCGTAAAGCCGCGCCTACGACAACCCAAGCACCAATGCCAACCCGTAGGCAGGAGTTTACCTCGCGCAATTTTAAACGCGCCTCTTAACCTATTTGTGAATGAATCTTTTAAATCTTTCGTTCGCGGCTAAAGCCGGCTCCTACGAAAACTATTTTTGTACAAAGAGAAGTGAATGAGTGTTAGTGAGAAGATATTTCACTTCCCCCTAAAACCTACAACCTAGCCCTTTAACTGAAAAAATCACACATCTCTTAAAATAGCTTTAAGCGTGGTTTTTTTTGCGAGAATATCACGATATAAAGCAAACTGATTTTGCGCACGTTCTAAGTTATGGTTAGCATGCTTGATTGAAAAATAATGATCACCGTCAATGTAATCAGTTAAAAAACGTAGGCCAATCATAAAGGTCATTACTTTAGTGCCTAACCAAAAGCTTTGTTTTTCTTGTTCGGTAATCAAGTCTTTCAGAGGCTCTACATAACCTTTGACTACCGCTGCAAAAATCTCTTCACGCACACATACATTAGCTAAATCCGTTGAATCTTCTTGTTCAGGAGAGCAAAAAGTACGCACCATATCACCAAAATCATACAACCAATAACCAGGCATACAGGTGTCTAAATCAATCACTGCTTTGGCATCATTTGATGTATTACAAAACAGCATATTATTAATTTTAGTATCATTATGACATGGTCGAACCGGTACAATGCCCGTCAATGCTTTAAGCTCATCAATTAAGCCAAATTGCGCGAAACAAAAATCAACGTCAGCTTGGCAGCTGGCTAAGCGCTGCTGTGGATCTTTTGCAATCACAGCTTTGAGCTTTTCAGCGCGCATCGCTAAATTATGAAAATCAGGAATAACATGATGTAGTTGCTTGGCATCAAAATCTTCTAAAGCAACAGCAAATTGACCAAATGCATTGGCTGCAGTTTGCGCTTGTGAAGTATTTAAAACTACATCTTCACTATAACTGCCGCCAATAAATTCGAGTGCGCGCCAAACACCGTTATCACAATCAACTAAATAGTTATTTTCAACTGTAGGAACATGGCGGATGATTGCTAAATCATACTCGCCTAATTGACGTTTTTTAGTTAAATGACGTTCAATTAAACGAGCATTTTTAACTAACATATCTGGTTCAGGAAAAACCTCGGTATTTAGTTTTTGCACTACTAATGATTTTTTTGGTGCAGTTAATAGCATAGTGCTATTTATGTGACCACTACCAATTGGCTTCATGCTGATTTTTTCACTACCAAGACCAAAACTCTCAGACAAGTAAACCGCAATGGAATTTGACTTCATACTTACTTCGCTATTGTTGTGCCCTGGAAAAGGCAAGATCGGGGCTAGTTCATCCGTGACGTAATTCATATAATTTACCTGTAACATCCTGTAATTCTGATTTATAAGTCACTCCATACCACGACTCTTTTGCGGTATATATGGTAACTATTTGTTGATTAGATGTGATCGCTTGTTGAACTTGATCGGGTAAATAATACTCCATTCTGACACCGTTGTCATACTTTTGCAGAAACTCGTCAAAGCCTGCTTCTAGGCGGTCAAAAAATGTTGGCGTAATTGCCCAAAAACTCATTGATGCCAACGCATCCACGGCAATTTTCTCACGGAGCCCCTGCGGATTGTCACCCATTATTTGACCGTTCTCGTGCTGAATATTTAAATACTCAACAACATCAATTAATTGGTTATTTTTAACTTGGCATACGCCTCTATTCACCCCACCTTGATCTGACAAAGTATCAATAATTGGGTAACCCACCATAGCCCAACTAGTCAGGTTTTTAAAATGTTCAGCGAGTAATAAAAATGACGACGCGCCATAATAATCATCGGCTGTGATGACGATCGCGGGGTTATGAACATGATCTTTAGCGCATAATAAAGCATGCCCGGTGCCCCAAGGCTTACTTCGCTGTTGTGCAAGTAATTGGAATTGTTCTGGCACTAAATCAATGCGTTGTTCAACCAACACAACATCAATCCCCGTTGGTAAGCGCGGTAAAATCACTTGCTCAATCTCGCTGCGCACAGCCTGATTGATCACTAATACTACCTGAGTTACTCCTGCGGCAACAGCATCAGCAATACTCAACTCCATAATGGTACAACCCAACCCAGCAATCTCAGCGATTTGCTTATTGCCACCAAAACGAGAGCCCAAGCCACCCGCGAGGACAACTAAACTTAGATGATGTTTTTTCATTTTTAATCAGCTTTAACGTTTAATAAAGCTGATTTTACCAGTTTCAACCGCCAGATCTAGCTATAGGAGCTAGGTTTTAGGGGATAGGTTCTAGCCTAGCACCTAGTCACTTCCCTAGTAGGCGTTAAGCTTGCTGACGCAAAAACACCAGAGCACATTTCAAAACGCGGTGGCAAGCCACTCGCCTACAAGTAAGTAATAAACATCAAAGTAAAATTTAACACCGTAGGCGTTGAGCTTGCTGACGCACCAACACCACGCCACATTTTGAAACGCGGTGGCAAGCCACTCGCCTACAAGTGATTAATTAAACATCAAAGTACAACTTAACACCCGTAGGCGTTGAGCTTGCTGACGCACAAACACCGTTCCACATTTAAAATGCGGTGGCAAGCCACTCGCCTACAAGTGAGTAATAAAACACCGAGATAAACGTTAACACCCGTAGGCGTTAAGCTTGCTGACGCAAAAACACCGAAACAATATTGAATATCGCGGTGGCAAGCCACTCGCCTACAAGTAATAAACATCAAAGTAAAATTTAACACCCGTAGGCGTTGAGCTTGCTGACGCAAAAACTCCGTCCACATTTAAAATGCAGTGGCAAGCCACTCGCCTACAAGTAATAAACATCAAAGTAAAATTTAACACCGTAGGCGTTAAGCTTGCTGACGCACAAACACCACACCACATTTTGAAACGCGGTGGCAAGCCACTCGCCTACAAGTGATTAATTAAACATCAAAGTACAACTTAACACCCGTAGGCGTTGAGCTTGCTGACGCAAAAACACCAGAGCACATTTCAAAACGCGGTGGCAAGCCACTCGCCTACAAGTGATTAAACATCAAAGTAAACTTTAACACAGTAGGCGTTGAGCTTGCTGACGCACCAACACCGAGCCACATTTAAAACGCGGTGGCAAGCCACTCGCCTACAAGTGATTTAACACCGAGATAAACGTTAACACCCGTAGGCGTTAAGCTTGCTGACGCACAAACTCCGAGCCACATTTAAAACGCGGTGGCAAGCCACTCGCCTACAAGTAATTAATTAAACACCAAAGTAAAATTTAACACCGTAGGCGTTGAGCTTGCTGACGCACAAAGAGAAGACAATGAGGGTAAATGCCATGGGCTTCGAGCAACGCGCTCCTAGTCACTTCCCTAGCACCTAGCCCCTTTATCTTTAACCTTTAACCTTTAACCTTTTACTCCCCCTCAAAACAAAAACGGCGGCCTAAGCCACCGTTTAATCATCAAACTAATAAAAACTAATTACCAAATTTTTACGCGATCAGCTGGTTTGATATACATTTTGTCGCCTTCTTTAACGTCAAATGCTTGATAAAACTCAGGCATATTCGACAAGATACCGATCACGCGGTAATGGCTTGGTGAATGCGGATCTGTCATTAGGCGGTTACGTAGCTCTTCGTCACGGTATTTACGACGCCAAATTTGCGACCAACCCATAAAGAAGCGCTGATCACCGGTATAACCATCAATGACTGGCGCTTTATCGCCACCTAGCGATAACTGATAAGCAGTGAAAGCAACCGTTAGGCCACCTAAATCGCCAATATTCTCACCTAAGGTCAATTGACCATTAACACTGGCATCTGCAAATGGTTGATACTCGTTATACTGTGCAACTAACTGACCAGTGCGCTCTTCAAACTGTTTAAGGTCTGACTCGCTCCACCAATCACGTAAATTACCATCACCATCATACTTAGCACCTTGGTCATCAAAACCATGCCCTAACTCGTGACCAATTACCGCACCAATTGCACCGTAGTTAACCGCATCATCAGCTTCTAAGTTAAAAAATGGTGGTTGTAAAATTGCCGCAGGGAATACAATTTCGTTATTCACCGGGTTATAGTAAGCATTTACTGTTTGTGGTGTCATGTGCCATTCAGAACGATCCACTGGCTTACCTAGCTTGTCAATCATATCGGCATAAGCCCATTCACTATGGCGAATATAGTTACCAACTAAATCATCCGCATTAATGCTTAACTGTGAATAGTCTTTCCAGTTATCTGGGTAGCCAATTTTTGGGGTAAATTTGTCGAGCTTTTCTTTCGCAGCAAGCTTGGTTTCAGGGCTCATCCACTCAAGATTTTCAATCGCAACGCCATAGCCTTTGATCACGTTATCAACTAACTCTTCCATGCGCGCTTTTGCTTCTGGCGGGAAATTGTCTTTAACGTACACTTTTCCTAAAATTTCACCTAACACTTCATTTGATGCATCAACGGCTTGTTTCCAAAGCGGAGTTTGCTCTTTTACGCCGCGTAATGTGGTGCTGTAAAAGTTAAAGTTTAAATCAACCAGATCTTTATCTAATATACCTGCATAGTTACTTACTAAATGAAATTTAAGATATTGTTGCCACGTTTCAAGGTCTGTTGCTTTATAAATATCGGCAAACTTTTCAAAGTAGCTAGGCTGACTGACGATAATATCTTGTACATTTACACCAGACGCTTTGAAGTATTCAGCAAGGTCAAACTCACCTGTTAACTTACTAGCATCCGCTACACTCATTTTATTATAAGACTTGGTAGCATCACGACTTTCAACACGCGTCCACTGTGCATCAGCAATACTGGTTTCAAGTGCAATAATTGCTTTAGCAGCTTCATCGGCTTTTTCTACACCTGCGCGTTTTAGAACGTCAGCAATGTAAACTTGGTACGCGGCACGAATTTTAGTGAACTTTTCGTCATCTTTTAAATAATAATCACGATCCGGTAAGCCAAGGCCTGATTGATACGCATATAATGCATTTTCACTCGAGTTCTTAGCGTCATTATTTACATACCAACCAAATGGCACCGCGCCACCTTGAATACGTATTTGCGCCATAAGTGTAACTAAATCAGACTTATTTTTAACACCATCAATAGCAGTTAACGGACCATTTAGCGGTGTTATACCTAATTCATCACGCTTGGCTTCATTCATGTAACTCTTAAAGAACGCACCTAGCTTATATTCATCAGTTCCCTCTTTAACCGCCGTATTCGCAGCCGCTTTTTCTAGCACTATTTTCATCGCTTCTTGCGAATCATCATATAACTGTGAGAACGAGCCATAGTTTGATTTATCACCCGGGATTTCAGTCGTCGCCAACCATTGACCATTAATGTGATAATAAAAATCATCCTGTGCACGGACCGACTTATCTATATTTGCTAATTCAATACCTGAATTTAACTGCTCTGCTGGTGCGCTAACCACCGTGGCCTCAGGCGCTTTTGTTGATTCTTGTTTTTCGCCACAACCGACTAATCCCAAAGCAAGTGCAATACTTGCCGCAGTTAGAGTTACTTTTTTCATGACTATCTCATTTGTTAGTTATCGTTTAAATATTCACCACTCAAATAAAGTACTTCGATAGAATATTCGCTATTTCCATATTAAACTTGTTCAGTGCAACAATAAACCGATGAACCAAAACAAGCGCTTTTAATATGTAACAAAGTTTGTAAGCGAGGGTTTATCACTCGCAATTTTAAGTTCACCACCGAGCAATGAAAGATATAGGTTAAAGGCAGAGACTAGCTCCATCTAACATCTAAATACAAAAGCGCGGCATAAAACCACACCTACAAGCAATTAATTAGACATCAAAGTAAATTTAACACCGAGACAAACTTTAACACCCATAGGCGTTAAGCTTGCTGACGCAAAAACACTACATTTTGAAACGCGGTGGCAAGCCACTCGCCTACAAGTAAGTAATAAACATCAAAGTAAATTTAACACCGAGACAAACTTTAACACCCGTAGGCGTTAAGCTTGCTGACGCAAAAACACCACATCATATTTTGAAACGCGGTGGCAAGCCACTCGCCTACAAGTAATTAATT
>NZ_JACJFH010000105.1:9732-15058 GCF_014164495.1 Pseudoalteromonas sp. SG41-5
CATCAAAGTAAATTTAACACCGAGACAAACTTTAACACCCGTAGGCGTTAAGCTTGCTGACGCAAAAACACCACATCATATTTTGAAACGCGGTGGCAAGCCACTCGCCTACAAGTAATTAATTAAACACCAGAGTAAAATTTAACACCGTAGGCGTTGAGCTTGCTGACGCACAAATACCACACCAAATTTTGAATATCGCGATGGCATATTACGAAAGAGTAGATTAGATGTACTGGGATTAGTTTAAATATACACAATTCCAAAATGGATAATCACCCACACTTTTAACTAAGCCAGCCCTGAGCGGGTTTGCAACTATATATCTAGCTTGGTTAAGTAAATCTTCATCAGATCTAAGCTTGTGATCATAAAAGTTAGCTTGCCAAATTTTTCCGCTAGAAAGTAAATAACGGTTCAATTTAATCGTAGTAATACTTTTAAATTGACCAATAACTTTGGATAAATCATCAGTATCTCTAAGCTGAAATAGCCAATGCAAGTGATCAGGCATTAATGAAAAACAAATTGTCTTAAGGTTTCCCGAATGCGAAAAAAAATGTAACTCCCTCATAATTAAACAGCTACTATCAAAATCACAAAAAAGCTGCATTCTATTTTCAGTACAAATTGTAACTGAGTAATAATGATTAATTATCGAGCATCGCCCTTTAGTCCGCTTACTTGTATCAACCATTACTTTCCCTCAATTAACTACAAGTAAATATAGCAATTAATCGAGATCCCTCCAGTAGAGATTGAGCTTTATTAATAAACAAACACGGAATTTTAAAACGCGGTGGCAAGCAATTAATTAAACACCAGAATACAATTTAACACCGTAGGCGTTAAGCTTGCTGACGCACAAACACTACATTTAAAACGCGGTGGCAAGCCACTCGCCTACAAGTAATTAATTAGACACCAGAGTAAAATTTAACACCCGTAGGCGTTAAGCTTGCTGACGCAAAACACCACAACACATTTTAAAACGCGGTGGCAAGCCACTCGCCTACAAGTAATTAATTAAACACCAGAGTAAACTTTAACACCCGTAGGCGTTAAGCTTGCTGACGCAAAACACCACAACACATTTTAAAACGCGGTGGCAAGCCACTTGTCTACAAGTAATTATAGACACCAGAGTAAAATTTAACACCCGTAGGCGTTAAGCTTGCTGACGCACAAACACCGAAACAATATTGAATATCGCGGTGGCAAGCCACTCGCCTACAGGTAATTAATAAACACCAGAGTAAACTTTAACACCCGTAGGCGTTGAGCTTGCTGACGCACCAACACCACGCCACATTTTAAAACGCGCTGGCAAGCCACTCGCCAACTTAAATTTAAACATCCACTTTTATTTTTTCGATAATCTCTACGTTGGCGGCAGGAAAATTGTAATCCTCTAACTTATCAATCGCGACCCATGCACTTTGCTGACCTTCTGCGCCATGGGCTTGGCCGCTAAAATCAGTAACTAAATGCACGTCGAGTTTTACACATTTATCGCCATAATCATGCTCAATAACCATCAGCTCGCTTGAACTATTAATTGTTAAACCTACTTCTTCTTGAAGCTCGCGCTTTAGTGCTTCGAATACGGTTTCGCCAGCTTCTACTTTGCCGCCCGGAAACTCCCACAAACCACCTTGGTGTTTATCGTCAGGGCGCTTACAGATAAATAGTGTGTTATCTGCTTTGATAACCCCCACCGCTACATGCACAATTTTTTTATTCATCGTAATACCTTTATTAAAACCGAGCGGCATAAAGCCGCGCTTACAAGCAATTAATTAAACACCAGAGTAAAATGCAACAACCGTAGGCGTTGAGCTTGCTGACGCACCAACACCGAGCCACATTTAATATCGCGGTGGCAAGCCACTCGCCTACAAGTGATTTAACACCGAGATAAACTTTAACACCGTAGGCGTTAAGCTTGCTGACGCAAAAACACCGAAACAATATTGAATATCGCGGTGGCAAGCCACTCGCCTACAAGTGATTTAACACCGAGATAAAATTTAACACCGTAGGCGTTAAGCTTGCTGACGCACAAACACCGATACAATATTGAATATCGCGGTGGCAAGCCACTCGCCTACAAGTGATTTAACACCGAGATAAAATTTAACACCGTAGGCGTTGAGCTTGCTGACGCACAAACACCACATTTAAAACGCGGTGGCAAGCTACTCGCCTGATATTTAATCTTACAAACAAAAAAAGCGACGCAGGCGTCGCTTTTTAATTGTTAATTATAACATTTGGTTATTTTAACTTACCACAACACTGTTTGAACTTTTGACCCGAGCCACATGGGCAAGGTTCGTTGCGGCCAACTTTTGGCTCTGCGCGTGATGTTACGACTGCACCTTGAGGTGCTTCGCCGCCTACGTGCTCAACTTCTTCATGTTGATATTCGCGAGGAGCATTTTCACTTTGGCGGTGTTGCTCTTCGATTTTTTCAACATCTTCTTCAGCACGTACTTGTACTTTACTTAAAATACTAACTACATCAATTTTCAGGTTCTCAAGCATTTCAGAGAACAATTCAAACGACTCACGCTTGTACTCTTGCTTAGGATTCTTTTGCGCGTAGCCACGTAAATGAATACCTTGGCGAAGGTGATCCATCGCAGCAAGGTGATCTTTCCAATGTTGATCCAAGCTTTGTAGCATGATTGCTTTTTCAAACTGACGAAGTACAGAATCGCCAACTTGTTGCTCTTTCTGTTTGTAAGCTTGCTCAACTGACTCTTCAATTCGCTCACGTAACTTTTCTTCGTAAAGTTTGTTATCGTCAGCTAACCATTGTGTAATCGGTAACTCAATTAAGAAGTCTTGTTTTAAGCGCTCTTCAAGGCCCGGAATATCCCACATTTCAGCTAGACTTTGCGGTGCAATGTATTGGTCAATAGTGTTGCCCAATACGTCGCCACGAATAACCGTGATCGTCTCTGAAATATCGCCTTCTTCAAGCAGCTCATTACGTTGTGAGTAAACAACACGACGTTGGTCATTTGCTACATCATCGTATTCAAGCAACTGTTTACGCACATCAAAGTTACGTGCTTCAACTTTACGTTGCGCGTTTTCAATAGCACGGTTAACCCATGGATGCTCAATCGCTTCGCCACGTTGCATACCTAGTTTACGCATCATATTAGTCATACGTTCACCAGCGAAGATACGCATTAATGCGTCATCCATCGATAGGTAAAAACGGCTTGAACCGGCATCGCCTTGACGGCCAGAACGACCACGTAACTGGTTATCGATACGGCGTGATTCGTGACGTTCAGTACCAATGATATGTAAACCACCAGCAGCAATTACTGCATCATGGCGAATTTGCCATGCTTCTTTAATCGCTTTAATTTGCTCATCAGTTGGGTTTTCAAGTTTTTCAACTTCGCTATTCCAGTTACCGCCTAACACGATATCAGTACCACGACCGGCCATGTTAGTTGCGATTGTTACTGTGCCTGGTAAACCAGCATCGGCAACGATGTCTGCTTCTTGGGCATGGAATTTAGCATTAAGTACGTTGTGCTTGATTTTTTCTTTACGTAAAAATTGCGATAAATACTCAGAGCTTTCGATTGAAATCGTACCCACCAATACTGGCTGGCCGCGCTCTTGGCAATCTTTAATATCGATTAGAATGGCTTCGTATTTTTCTTCTTGCGTTAAGTAAACTAAATCAGCGCGATCTTCACGGATCATCGGCTTATTAGTTGGCATAACAACAGTATCTAGACCATAGATTGACTGAAACTCAAATGCTTCAGTGTCGGCAGTACCAGTCATACCTGCAAGGGTATCGTAAATACGGAAGTAGTTTTGGAATGTAATTGACGCTAACGTTTGGTTTTCGTTTTGAATTTTTACATTTTCTTTTGCTTCAACAGCTTGATGTAAACCTTCAGACCAACGACGCCCTTCCATTGTACGGCCAGTGTGTTCATCAACAATGATTACTTCGTTTTCTTTTACAACGTAATCAATGTCTTTTTGATACAGCTTATGAGCACGTAATGCCGCATAAATATGGCTAAGCAGGGTAATACTCGCAGCAGAATAAAGCGAGTCGCCCTCAGCTATCAAACCACGTTCAATCAGTAATTCTTCAACTTTGATTTGACCACGTTCAGTTAAATGAACTTGCTTGGCTTTTTCATCAATAGTGAAATCGCCATCGCCTTCAATACCTTCTTCGTCTTCTTTCTCTTGTAACTCAAGAAGCGGAACTATGGTATTAATTTCAGCATACAGCTGCGAACTGTCTTCAGCGGGGCCGGAAATAATCAGTGGAGTACGGGCTTCATCAATTAAGATCGAGTCAACTTCATCGACTACCGCATAGTAAAGTGGACGTTGTACGCGTTCGTTAATGCTAAACGCCATATTGTCACGCAGGTAATCGAAACCAAATTCGTTATTAGTACCGTAGGTAATATCAGCGGCGTAGGCTTCTTTTTTCTGTTGCGGCATCATACCCGGTACGTTACAGCCAACAGTTAAACCTAAAAATTCAAATAATGGGCGGTTAGTTTCAGCATCGCGCTTGGCAAGGTAGTCATTCACAGTAATTACGTGAACACCTTTACCTGTAATACCACGTAAGTATGCTGGTAAACTTGCGGTAAGGGTTTTACCCTCACCAGTACGCATTTCTGCGATGCGGCCTTGGTGTAAAACCATACCACCTAGCAACTGTACGTCAAAGTGACGCATACCATTTACACGTTTTGATGCTTCACGTACCACAGCAAATGCTTCTGGTAGAATGTCATCAAGACCTTGTCCGTTATCGTAACGCTCTCTAAACTCTGCTGTTTTGGCTTTTAAATCTTCGTCTGAAAGCGCTTCAAGTTGCGTTTCAAGCGCGTTGATCAGCGCGACCGTCTTTCTTAAATTTTTAATAGTGCGGTCATTGCGACTACCAAAAATCTTGGTAAATAAATTAGATATCATGATAAAACCGTTACAATGTGTTCTTTGCTAGCCGAGTATCAGCTAACCCATTTTTATAATTACTAATTAATAGATTACTCACACGAGCACATATTAATTAGCAATTTCGAGAAACGTTGTGAAATACAGCGTTCAATACGTGCGCTACTATACCAGACTCTGCGAAACATCAAACCATCGCGTAGTTAAGATATCAGTTTTCTGCAAGAAAATTTAAAATAAGCCGTAAACATAACTTTAATTAAGACTATAAAATTATATTAACTATGAAGATATGGAGGTGGATAAAAGAAAATCAAGGGGAGTATAAGAACTTAGGTTCTAGGTTCTAGGTTCTAGG
>NZ_JACJFH010000106.1:0-15004 GCF_014164495.1 Pseudoalteromonas sp. SG41-5
AAAGAGTGTTACAAACTGTAAAATCTTCAATTTCTATTGCTCTTTAGCATGATATAATCGAACAAATGCCTTAATTTACTACCGTCATGATAGCAACTATTAGCCAACAAGATGCCGCGACCGATTTAGTCGCAAGTTACTTAAAAACTATAATTAAACAAGGGTTTACTGGCGACACTGATGCAAGTTATGCCACTCGTATAACTGCATCAACTGATAACAGTATTTACCAGCAGTTACCGCAAAGTGTTATTTTTCCTAAAACTGAAAAAGATATTCAAATTGCCCTGCAAACTGCTGCACAAGACCCTTATCTATCGCTGACTTTTGGACCTCGCGGCGGTGGTACAGGCACCAACGGTCAATCATTAACTCCCGGGATCGTAGTCGATTTATCACGTTATATGCGAGAAATCCTCGAAATTAATCCTGAAGAAGGTTGGGTTAGAGTGCAAACGGGCGTGATTAAAGATCAACTAAATGATTTTTTACGCCCTTATGGATTTTTCTTTGCACCTGATTTATCAACGAGTAATCGCGCAACAATCGGCGGAATGGTTAATACCGATGCATCAGGACAAGGCTCACTGGTGTATGGTAAAACTAGCGATCATGTTTTAGGACTTACCACTTATTTAGTCGATGGCACACAAATGTCAACGACACCAATAGACATTGATAAAGCCAAACTAATTGCTGAACAAAACACTACAATCGGTAAACTGTACGCAACAGTGCTTGATATTTGTTTGTCTGAGCGTGATGCAATTTTAGCCAAGTTTCCACGTTTAAATCGCTTTTTAACCGGATATGACTTAGAACATGTGCTAAGTGATGACTTACAAACCTTTGATATGAGTAGGCTAATAACTGGCTCAGAAGGTTCGCTTGGTATTGTTACTGAGGCTAAATTAAACATCACACCTATTGCTGAATTCAAAACCTTAATCAACATCAAGTATGATAGCTTTGATTCGGCACTGCGGCATTCACCGTTTTTGGTCGATGCTCGTGCTACCTCAGTTGAAACCGTTGACAGCAAAGTTTTAAATCTTGCACGTGAAGATATAATTTGGCATTCAGTATCGGACTTAATAACCGATGTGCCAAATAAAGATATGCAAGGGCTTAACATGGTTGAGTTTAATGCTGTATCGCCTGATGACATAAAAGACAAAGTTGAGTCGCTTTGTGCATTACTCGATGATTGCGTTGCACAACAAAAAAATGGCGTAATTGGTTATCAACTTACCAGCAGTAAGGCTGATATTTTAAAAATTTATGCCATGCGTAAGAAATCAGTTGGCTTGTTAGGTAATGTTAAAGGCGCACAAAAACCTTTGGCGTTTGCTGAAGACACCGCCGTACCACCTGAGAATCTTGCAGATTATATTGTTGAATTTAGAGCTTTGCTCGATAGCCATAATTTACAATATGGCATGTTTGGTCATGTTGATGCCGGTGTATTACATGTTAGACCGGCACTTGATATGTGTGATCCCGAACAAGAAAAATTACTGCGAGTGATCTCTGATGAAGTTGTTAAACTCACAGCTAAATACGGTGGTTTAATGTGGGGCGAGCACGGCAAAGGGTATAGAAGTGAATATGGCCCTGAGTTTTTTGGTGAGCATTTATTTAAGCAATTACGACTTATAAAATCAGCTTTTGATCCTAACAATAGGATTAATCCCGGAAAAATATGTACTCCGATTGAAAGTAAGGACTCACTAGTTAGTGTTGACGGTCAAAAGCGTGCGTGGTTCGACAGACAAATTTCGGTTGATGTTAAAACTAGTTTTAATAATGCAATGACATGCAATGGTAATGGTATTTGCTTTAACTATGATGAAAACTCTCCTATGTGCCCATCATATAAAGTAACCGGTGATCGTCGTAATTCACCTAAAGGTCGCGCAAGTTTAATGCGCGAATGGTTACGATTACAAGAAGCAAAAGAGATTGATTTAATTGAGGTTGAAAAAGAACTTAACAAAGGTGAAGTGATCACCTGGTGGGAACGTTTTCAACATAGCCGCGATAAAAAGAAAGGCGTATATGATTTTTCTCATGAAGTTAAAGCCTCAATGGATGAGTGTTTAGCGTGTAAAGCATGTACCACAGCGTGCCCAATAAAAGTTGATGTACCGACTTTTAGATCACGTTTTTTAAATTATTATCACAGTTACTACGCGCGCCCACTCAAAGATTATCTAGTCGGTAATATTGAAGCCAGTGCACCATTAATGGCCAAATTTTCAAATGTAATAAACCCAATTGTAAAAACTAAATTAGTCAGCTCATTAATAAAAAAATCTGTTGGCTATGTTGATACACCCGTACTCAGTTCACCACGTTTAACAAAACGGATTAATAAAACACACGAATTTAATTTTGCACAACTTTCAGGCTTATCTCCCGATCAACAAAGTGAGTATGTACTAATTGTGCAAGATCCGTTTACCAGTTTTTATGAAGCTGAGCTGGTAGAAAGTTTTATAAAAATAATTTCCGCACTAGGCAAGAAGGCAATACTGTTACCGTTTAAGCCAAATGGAAAACCGCAACACGTTAAAGGTTTTTTAAATGAATTTAAGATCACAGCAAAAAATGCAGCAACATTTTTAAATTCATTATCTGAAATAAATGCACCACTTGTAGGTTTAGATGCATCATTAGTAATGTGTTATCGGGATGAATATAATTCTATTTTAGGTGATGAACGTGGTGAATTTGAAGTGCTACTTGCTCATGAATGGTTAGCAACACAATCTTTTAAATCATTAGCTAACAAAGTTGATAGCAATATAACATTTACGTTATTAAGTCATTGTACTGAAACAACCGCATTACCAAAAGCGGCGAATGTATGGCAAACAATTTTTACTGACTTAGGCCTAAAACTTAATACAACAGCAACAGGGTGTTGCGGTATGGCAGGTACATATGGCCATGAAGCGCAAAACCAAAAAAACTCTCGAGCATTATATGAAATGAGTTGGCAAGGTGTTGTAGAGAAAAATAAACCAGAGCAATTATTAGCAACCGGTTTTTCTTGTCGTAGCCAAGTTAAACGCTATGAAAAATTCAAACCAAAACACCCAATAGAACTACTAGCAGATAAGCTAAGCAATAACATTTAATATAAAAATGCCGCACGCTTTTAAAAAGGAATGCGGCATTTTTTATATCGTTTTTTTTATTTTAAATAACTATCAGCAATAGGCTTGGTGCTCATACCATGAATAAAAACACTAAATAAAATAGTTGTCATAGCAATCGTAGCTATAAGGTATTTATTTTCGATGCCGCTATCGATCACCATTAAAGTAAATACAATAGAGGCTAAGCCTCTCGGGCCAAACCAAGCAAAAGTAAAACGTTCTTTCATTTTTAATTTAGTAAATTGTAATGACAACATCACAGGGATAATTCGAATAAGCGTTGTACTCAGTAGTGCAAATACAGTAAGTGCCCATGATAATTCTGGCAAAACTAAATAGCTGCATACAAAACCAAATAAACACCAGATCAACAAACCAGTAAAGTCCGCGATGTGTTCACTATCTTCAACGAGTTTTAAGCGTAAAGCCTGATCGGTAAATCTATCAAAAATTAATCCAGCAACAAACACCGCAATAAAACCACTGCTATGCAAACTTTGTGCGATTGAAAAAATGGCCATTGCCATACCAACCACTAAAAATGGGCTACTATTATTTGAAAAATAATGACGTTGCATGGCAAATTTAATCGCGGGAATGATCAATCCCATTGCAGCAACTGCAACCAGAATAGCCACACCTAATTCACGCGCAAAAACTATGACTGTATCAAAAACCGAAAATGTAGATGCAGGCTCTTTTGCTAACAACATCAAGACTAAAAATATTGGCACACATAAACCATCGTTTAAACCACTTTCAGTATTGATCCCTTCACGAATTTTTTCAGGCACCGCGCTGCTATTTAATAATCCTTTACTCAGCGCTGCATCCGTCGGCGTTAATATTATTGCAACTAGTGCAGCTTGAATAAGTGTCAGCTGGGTAAACATTAAACTCGCAATAATAATTCCAGCAAACAAGGTAAGTGGTAAAGCAATAAAAAGTAATAGGCTAGGGTATTGAAAACTGTGTTTTAAAACCATCAGTTTGGTTTTTGCCGCATCAGTAAATAAAAATATGCTCAGTGTTAATTCTATTAAAGGTAATAAGTGATCTAAGTCTCTGGTTAAATATACCGTTTTACTTGGTAGCATAAACCCGATCAACGCACCGATAATAACAAAAAACATAGGTCCGGTAATTTCAGCTCGCTCTAATTGATGCATAGATAATGAATAAATTAAAAAGGCTAAACCCACTGCAGCTAATACAACATATTCCATTTAGATTTTCCTTTTAAGTCCAGATTTTGCTCGTTCTTTGATATTTGTCTGAATATATATTTGATCGGTGGTGGCAATTTTTGCATGTCCTAAATCTTCTGATAAATGTTTTAAAGGGCGAGTTTGTGCATCATGCGTAGCACCAGTATGTCTGAGCCAATGCGCTGTTGCCGATTCTAGTTGCTCGGCATCATCAGTAAAGCCATCATCAAGTAAAGATTGTTTGGCTAAATCAAAACTTTGTTGAACTAAGCGACGAATTTGTCGAACGGTCATTCCGCCTTGACCACGAATTTTATGCACCAATGGATCAGATTCATCAACGCGGGGCAGGGCTGGTAAACCTCGGTACAACCTATAACGTTTTAAATAAGTTACAAAATCTTCACTGAGTGTGACATCGCGTAATTTATTTCCTTTGCCCATAATTCTTAAAAACCAAAAGCCATCATTATCTTGCCAAAAATGAGACATAACAGGCGACCATTGTGGTCGCTCTGATAGTTCAGAGATCCGTAAATAAAGACCTTTTAAACACGCTAAGGTAAATAAATTTCTTTCAAGATCAGGTTGTTGCTCACACTTATCACGTGTGACACCAAATACATATTCCCATTGAATATCACTCAAGGTATCAGGAATTTTTATTTGTGATTGCACAACTAAATAAGGGCTATTCTTTTTTACAACCGGTACAAAGTTAGCAAAGGTTTTTTCTTCTAAAATAGCAAACTTGTAAAATACATTTAAAGCAGTAAACATGGCCGCTAATGTTTGTTGGCTAGCAATAGATTCTTTGAGCATAAAAGGGCGCCAATTTTCGTTTAATCTACGGATCCCTTGCTCATCTTTATAGCGCCATTGCACTGAAGTCATCGCCCAGCTTTTATCGGGTTCGACCATAAAATCGACATAGGCTTCTATGTCTTCACGTTTTAATTCAAATACTGATTTTTCTGCGACTAACCAAGACCATAGGTAAAAGCGTTCGAGTTCGTTCCGAAAACGATTATAGGTCGCTTCTGATTTTCGACCATAAACATATAAAAATTGATACAAAAATACTAATTCTTGCTTAGATTCAGCGACAGTCAAGCCAACTTGCTGTATAAAGGTGGCAAGTTCTGGGTATTCTGATTGCATTGTATCATCTTCAAGATGGGCAATTTGATACCGTAATTGTTTTAATGTATCGACCAAAGCAACAAGCATAATATAGTTATTTCTAATAAAATAAAGTAGTTACAGTTTAACTTTAAAGTCCGATACTGTCTAGTATTGGACTTAGTGAATGATTATATTGTTAAGCTGATCAGATAATATCAAAGCAATGTTGCTGGTTTAAGGAAGGCATATGAAAAAGTTAATAGTTTTAAGTTTAGTTGCACTAACATTAGTCCTGTCTGGTTGTGCTACAACAGGTAGTGCTTCTCCAACTGAAAAGCGTAATCTAGTGCAAAATATGCGAGCAGATACACTAAGTAAATTATACAAAGAAAAACCAGATGTTAAAGAGCAAATTAAAAATGCCGCTGGTTATGCAGTATTTGATAATGCTAATGTCAATGTTGTTTTAGCCAGCTTTGGTGGCGGCTATGGTGTGGTTAAAAATAATTTGACGGGTAAATCCACTTATATGAATATGGGTGAAGCTGGTTTAGGACTTGGTTTAGGTGTTAAAGACTTTAATGTTGTAATGGTTTTTCATAATCAAGCTGCGTTAAATCGTTTTATTGAAAATGGTTGGGCCTTCGGTGGCAATGCCGATGCAGCGGCAAAATACCAAGATAAAGGCGGTGCACTTGTTGCCGAAGCCATTGCAGATCAAGTAACTGTTTATTCATTAACCGAAAATGGCCTTGCATTACAAGCCGTACTAAAAGGCACTAAATTCTGGGTAGATTCTGAGCTAAATTAAGACCTCAAAACCCTTCTAAAAGTGGGCTAGTTCGTATGATTACGCCCACTTTAATTTATTCTAGACTATTTAACATAACGTAATTTATGGGATATTAGTTAATGGCTATAATTTTCAAACGCGTCGGCCAAACCAAATCTCAATTATGTATCGGGGCTACCTCCAACTGGCCCATTATCATGACAACATTATAAACACGCCTTGAGGAAACACTAATCTTTCTGATGTATAATTATCACACAGATATATATGGTCATTAAGAGAGTCCTAAATTATGTATAAAATACTAAAATCGCATAACAAAATATAAGATAAATCTCATTAAGAGCGACATGGCCAATTACTTAGAATTACTAGTAAGAGATCCTAAAGGACAAAATTAACTTAATATAAAAGGTGAGTTAATGAATAAAGTAACGCGAATAGAATCAGGTAAATATTCCGTTTCAGACGGTAGGTTTATAGTCAAAAGTGGCTCTAGTTGGTATGTTCTCCAAGAAGATGGTAATAATGATTTTGGGCCTTTACCTACACTTTCAATTGCCAAAGAGTATGTTACTACAGGAACAATTGAATCTAAAGAGCCTAACCGCTCTACTCAGCATACTAGAAGGCAAAGTAGAAAAGCCTTTCATGCACATATAGCAGCAGAGTCTAAGAATGGTAATCAAGGCCCTCTTATTATTTATATAATTATTGCTCTTTTAATGTTTATCGTTGGAATAGCTATTGAAGTAAATAAAACTTTATTAAGGCTTGTCCCTATGTATCACAAAAAGTCAAACTGTCACACCTGACAGTTAACTTAATTACTAATAAAAGAGGGCTTTCGCCCTTTTCTTTATATTACGTACCGTAATTTTTGCGTTGTTAACTATCAGCCATAAAGCTACATTACTTGATAGATTAGATCATTCAATTATTTTCAGCTCAACATTTTCACTATTGAGTTTTTTATCAAAATCATCGGCTAATTTTTCAGTTTCACTAAACACGGTGTTCCAATATTTAATCCGGGTATCCGCATCGAGATCTGTAAAGTCGTTTCTGTCGGGGATTTTTCCGTAAGGTAAGCTGGCGATGAATTTTTTAGAGGGTGTGATCATAACCACGTTATCGTAATTTTCAGCGGCGACTTTACGTTTTAAGCTTTTATCAAACCACCCTGCTTTTGGATCTGAATTGAAATGTGGATATAGAATAAGTCCAGGATTGTTAATTTTAAAATCAAAGTGGTAATCAACAATACCACCATCGCGATACATACCTGTAGGCGCGCCGGCAATATTTTTTATACCTTGCATTACTAGCGGTATTGATCCGGATGCCAGTAAGGCATCTTTTAAATTTGTTTGTGTGAGTGCGATATTTTGAGTTTTAAAATTGTAGCTGTCAGTAATACTTAAATTACTATTCGGTGCGCCAAAAATAAAACGCTCATATTGCCCGCCTAATAATTTACGATTAACGCGATTAAACAGATAACTTTTTGATAAACCCAAAAGCTGTATTAATTTATGTTCACTGGCAATTAACCCGTTAGATTTTGCGACGATAAAATGCGCTTTAAATACGGGGTTATTTATAATTTCGGTGACACCGTTATCGCCAAACACATCTTCGAGTAGTGCGCGGGCTTTAGTGGTAATTTCATTAGGAGTGGGTTTATTACTAGAATATCGGGTTTGCGAATACGATTTTGCTAAGCGTTCAATGGCTGCAACGGGATCGTTTTGTGAAAAACATGCAGAGCGAAAAGCGCCAGCAGATGAGCCGATTAAATTAAGTGGTTGGGTACGGTTTTTAAAAAATTCGCCAAAAATATATCTATCTAAGCCAAATAATGTAAACCATTTAGGACCGCCACTTGCACCTAAAAAAGAGGTGAAAAGTTCAGGTTTAAAGCCCTGTTCGTTAATAATTTTAGCCGCTGTTTTCCCTGCGTGAATCTCGATCATCTAAAAAATTGTGCCTTTTATTTTGGTTGCTTTAGTTATTTTTACAACACTAAAAGTGAATACTTATGCAAAGAAAAAAGCAGCTTCATGTTGCCATAAAACCGCTTTTTATAGTTAAGTATGCTGAATTAGTCCCAAATGCCGTCTTCGCATTTGCCCTGTACTTTTACATCTTTTACTTTAAATTCGGGCTCTAAACCTTTGTCTCTTTGTGCGTGGTAATCGCTGGTGACAGACAAAATAGTCGGCGTTAACAGTATAATAGCGATAACGTTAACCACTGTCATTAACCCTAAGGCAATATCGGCTAAATCCCATACTTCTTTTAATGTGGCAGACGCCCCCCACATCATCATTGATAGATATAAAAATGTGTAAATGCCGCGCCCTACTTTATTATCGAGCTTAAATAAATGTAGGTTACTTTCGGCGTAAGCGTAATTAGCCACTACCGAGGTAAAGGCAAATAAAGTAATGGCTGCTGCTACAAAGTACACGCCCCCTTGTGCTAAATGTGCGGTCATTGCCGCTTGTGTTAAGCGAATGCCTGCCATCTCACCACTGATATCAATATCAGCCAATAAGATAATCACAGCGGTACAACTACACAACACTATAGTATCAAAAAACACCCCGAGCATTTGAATATACCCTTGCGTTACTGGGTGATTTGGAATAGGCGACGCACTTGCTGATGCATGCGGCACACTACCTGCACCGGCCTCATTAGAATATAAACCACGTTGAATACCGTTTTTGATTGCCGCGCCCATTGCGCCTGCACCGGCTTCTTGCAGCCCAAAAGCAGATAAGAATATATCCTTCAACATAGCAGGCACTTGGGTGAAGTTAATCAAGGTAATAATCACAGCTGCCAGTACAAATACAATGCCCATCACCGGCACTACTCGCTCAGCAAAGCGGGCAATAGCTTTAAAGCCACCGAGTATAATAGAGCCTGCAAGTAGGGTTATGACTATGCCTGAATATAAGGTTGGAATTTCAAAAGCGAAATTAAGCGCATCAGTAATGGTGTTGGTTTGCATCGCGCTAAAAGTAAAGCCATAACCTAAGAACAAACACAACGCAAACGCGATAGCGAGACTACGACTGCCTATTCCTTGTTGAATATAATAAGCGGGGCCACCTCTAAATTCGCCTTGACTATCGCGTACTTTATACACTTGGCCAAGTACGCTTTCTGCAAAACCGGTCGCCATGCCCAGTATGGCAATCACCCACATCCAAAATATGGCGCCACTGCCACCTAATGATATCGCAACAGCAACACCGGCTAAATTGCCAGTTCCAACCCGCGCACTTAATCCGGTGCACAGTGCTTGAAACGAACTAATGTCGTTTTTATTGCATTTGCTACTGCCTTTGAGAAGGCTGAACATGTGTTTAAATTTTAAAATTTGAATCAGTTTTAAGCGTACTGAAAACCAAATACCTGTAAACAGTAAAATGTAGATCAGTATTTGTCCTTCACCCCAAAGCAGGTTATTTATACTGCCTACGATTAAATCAAACATGTTTGCCCTTGTTATTATTTTTCAACCTGCAATAGAATACATATGCTGAATTTAAGAATATTTAGTTGGCAATACTTTATCTTGCTGATATAAATTAGCAAGTATTGAGTGTATTAAAATAACAAAAAGTTATTTACAACACCCTACAATTCCCTTCATGATTGTTTGTCATAGCAATTATTAAATTTAATAGATGAATAGCTTATCGATTCGATACTACACACGAAAAATCCACAGCCACCAGCACCACTATCACCAACTTGTTTTACCACTTTGCGGCTATATAGAACTTGAAATGAATAATTTCGCGGCGCCTGTTGGTGTTGGTCAATGTGTTGTGATCCCTAAAAATACTCTACATGCGTTTAAATCAGATGAAAATGCACGTTTTATAGTGGCCGATTTATTAGAGCTCCCAAATAACTTAACGACGATGAATGCCCCCTGTTTCAGTATTGACGATAAATTAATGAGCTATCTAAGTTTTACCCAAAAGCAGTTGCAAGGTGTAACTAACATAGATGAAGCAGCGTTATGTTTTAATTTATTTTTGGTGTTACTCAGGCAACAAACTACCAATGCGACTATTGATCCGCGGATAAATAACGTTTTGTTATTAATAAAAAAAGATTTATCGATAGACTATACATTGAATGATATGGCTGCGGTTGCATGTTTAAGTGTTACTCAATTCAAAGCGGTTTTTAAGCAATGTATGCACACCAGCCCGGTTAAACATCACACGCAATTAAGAATGGAACATGCACGTTCCTTACTTTGTTACTCTGATTTACCTATAGCAGTAATTGGTGAACAGGTTGGTTATAACGACCCTTCAGCTTTTAGTCGCGCCTTCACTTGCTACTTCAAACAATCCCCCACGAGACTTAAAAAAGCAGCTTTAACGTCAACAATATCGTCTTTTAAGCACAGTGTTAGATAGTAAAATTGATAAACTACCTTTATCAATTAATTTTTAATTAAATGTTTGCTATGTCTACAATTTTCGGCGTATTAGCTATTTTTTTATGGGGTGCATTAGCACTGTTGGGTAATTTAACTAAAGCATTACCGGCTTTTCAATTACTATTTATGTGCTTCTTTGTGTCGTTCTTATTGCTGTTTATTAAACGGCTTGTTACCAAGCAGCCTTTGTTAACTCTGCCTACACTTGGTAAGGCGCAAACAATTATTGGTATAGTTGGCTTATTTGGTTTTCATTTTTGTTATTTTATGGCACTTAAATATGCACCATTGATTGAAGTTAGCCTGATTGTATATTTATGGCCATTGTTATTGGGTGTTTTTGTCGCACGGTCTGAAAACAAAATAAATGCGATTATAGGCGGGCTGGTTGGTTTTATAGGGATCGTGTTTTTAATTAGTGATGGCAGTGGTTTTACTATCAATAGCCAGTACTTTTTAGGCTACCTATTTGCTGCGAGTTGTGCGCTATTATGGTCGAGTTATTCATTGTTCATGACTCGCTTTGATAATCACGTTGATGATATTGGTTGGCTTTCTCTTTATGTAGCTATTTTGGCCTTATTGGCACATATATATTTTGAACAAACAGTCACGCGTTTTTCATTAACGCAGACTGTAGGTATTTTTTTGTTAGGGTTAGGACCTGTCGGTGGCGCATTTTACTTATGGGACATCGCTTTAAAAAGAGGTAATAAAACGTTACTTGCCTCTTTGAGTTTTTTAACACCGTTACTTTCTACCGTGTTACTGGTTATGGCTCAACAAATACATTTTTCATGGGCAATTTTAATTGCATTGGCATTTGTTTTAATTGGCGCAGCGATCAGTAATTATAAATGCAGGCCTCGGAGCGTTAATGCGAGCCATTTATGACTCGCTTATTAATTACAAACTAACAACACCGGATACTTATCCAACTCACATACAACTGATCGGAATAAATTTATCAATACTAATTAGTTAGCTACAGCAACAGGATGGGTATTGTTTGCTGGGTATTGCTCAGTAAAATAGTTATTACCTGCCAATAAACCTAATTTATAATCACGACGTAGATCATTGGTTGAGCTACCAAGTAATTTGCTCGAAAGCTTTTGGTTTGCAAAAATTTGTATTATTTCTACATCTTTCGGAGGATTGGCAATAAATGCTAACTCATCCTCATACGCTTGTTCGTGTTGTAATAAGTAATCTAAGGTTTTTGGGCAATATCCTGATGCACAAACAAACGCTTTTAACTTGTTTACCCATGCCGACTGCGCTTGAAAGTCTTGATCAACTGTGCGGATCACCACAATTTTACGTGCACCACGATTGTAGGCCTCGCGCACTGGTAGTGGCGCAGCAAGGCCACCATCTAGGTAAAAGTCTGACTCAGCGTGTACGTCGGTTTTATCTATTTCATTAGCAGCTAATGCATTTAACCATGGCGTAAGTTTTACACCTTGTTTATATAAAAATGGCAGTGCACTTGACGCTTTTAATAGATCTCGCCATTGCTGGCCTTCACCGGTTGGTGATAAAAAATAAGGTTTTCGATCACGGGCATTAGTGGCGGTAATAAGTAACTCCCGTTCACCCAAACTGGCTTTTGCAGTTTTAAAATCAAGTGCTCTGTTAACTTCGGTAGTTTTATCAAAGTACCAGTCTAAGTCGACTATATGTTTACCTACTAAACCACGGCCTAATTGAAAAAATCGTTTGTGACGCGAAAGCCCTCTTATTAAGCGTTTGGCATACCCTTTTTGGCGAGCTAAATAGCTAGTAAGATTTTGTGAACCTGCTGAAGTACCAATAAATAAATCGAATGGGTCATATTCATGTTCAAGCCATGCATCGAGTACACCTGCGGTGAAGATCCCTCGTTGCCCACCACCTTCCGCGATCAATGCTGTTTTATCGAAAGTATTTGTGATTTTGGGGTCTTGAGGTTTCAAAATATGCCTTCCTTTGTAATTACTTTACTGGTTTATACCTTCATTTTAATGTGTTTAAATCAAACGTTAAAATTGATTATATAAATCGAATTGATTATAAAAACAGAACGCAAGCTTAAATAAGATTAGTGCTGTGTTTTGCACTTTTAAGTAGAGTTCAGAAACTAGTAAACTTTGTGTATTAGCTAGTTTCTGTATTGTAACGGGAGTTAAGTGTACCTTAGCTTAATTTTCAGTGGTTATGCTTTTATTGACCGTAAAATCTCCAACGCGTGATGACGGTCGCTACTTTGGTAAAGATCATTGGTAAAAATGAATTCATCGACACCAAGCTCTTTGACTATCATATTTAGCTTATGAGCAATGGTCACAGGACTCCCTACCACAGATAATCCTAAAAAGTTTTCAACTTGAGCCTGCTCTTGCTCATTCCATAATCCAGCCATGCTTTTAACGGGAGCTTTTAGCCATAAAGGATCACCACGTAACAGTGCTAAGATACGCTGTTTTGACGTGGTTGCTAAAAACTGTGCATGTTCATCGCTATCTGCTGCAACAATCGGTAAGCCAAGCATTACATAAGGTTTGTCTAACACATCAGAAGGTTGAAATTCACGGCGGTATAAAGCGATTGCATCATAAACAAAACGCGGTGCAAAGTGGCCAGCAAACACATAAGGGAGGCCTTTTTTAGCTGCTAGTTGCGCACTATATAAACTGGAACCAAGTAACCAAATAGGTACATTGGTATTCTCGCCAGGAATAGCGCGAACAGGGTGACTACCATCGTAAGGGCCCAATAAAGTTTGCAGTTCAGTGACTTCATCGGCAAAGTTTTCAGCGCGTCGTTCATCTCGGCGCAGAGCACGACTGGTTATATGATCGCTACCTGGTGCGCGACCTAAACCTAAATCAATACGCCCAGGGTATAAATTCTCTAACGTGCCGTATTGCTCTGCAACAATCAGTGGCGGGTGATTTGGTAACATAACGCCACCAGCACCTACTCGTATAGTTTTAGTTTGCCCTGCTATGTGGCCAATTAATACAGAGGTTGCCGCGCAGACAATTCCCGGCATATTATGATGTTCAGCCATCCAAAATCGGTTAAAACCGAGTTCATCAGCTTTTTGTGCATAAGCGACACTATTTGCAAGAGTACTTGAGACGGTGGCATCTTCTTTCATTGGGCTAAGCTCAAGTAAAGAAAACGGTATTGCAGATAACCCAGACATGCGTACTCCTCATTGCCTTTAATAAGTGATAAAGATAGTCAAAATAATTTAACCATCATTACATTAATGGGTCTGCTGGGTGGTTAATTCAATCATTGATTTTAACTACTCAATTGATCCTGTCGATTAAGCTAAGTGCAGAGTGATTATTGCATTAAATGCACTTACACTCATTCAATGCAATTACAATACACTAAATAAACTACACACGTTATTAGCTGTATCAAACATAACAATATGATTTATAAATATTATTTTTATTTTAAATGTTTTGGATCAGGTATGCGTAATTGTTTAACGAGTGGGTGATTTATTTTTTTCATTTCTATTAATACTAATTGAGCAACTTCTCGAGCACCAAGTTCATTGAAATGGGTATTGTCTTCTACGCCCATAGGGTAATTTGGATGTAAGTTAGGTGCTATATGCATAAAACGTAGGCGTGAGTTGATCCCACCAAGCTTTTGAAAATACTGTTGGGTCACCCGTTCCATGTCAATAAAATCGACCCCTGTCTGTTTAGCTACATCTCTTACTATATCAGCGTAAATAGGATGGGTGTCCTTGATCTGACCTTTTTCATCAAAATAACGACGCGTTACCGGGGTCATCAGTAATGGCTGTGCCTGCTTTGCTCTTACTTCAGCAATAAAATTAACTAGGTTTTGCTTATATTGCTCTGGTGTAGTGTAGCGGTCTACTTTCTGTTTTGACTGATCGTTATGACCAAATTGAATGATCACAAAATCATCTTTATTAAGTTCATTTATAATGCCCGCCCACAAGCCTTCACTGATAAAGGTGCGTGTACTACGACCATTTTTAGCACGATTTTTAACGTCGATGCTGTCATTAAAAAAGATACTAAAGGGCATTCCCCAACCTGTTTCAGGGTAATCCTTCACTTCTTTAATTGACATGGTTGAATCCCCTGCCATAAAAAGCTGAACTTTAGTAGTTGCTGACATACTTGAAAAACTCACCATGATAAATATTGCTGCTATTAATTTTCCCATTCTACTCGCTCTTTATTGTTTTTAAAAA
>NZ_JACJFH010000107.1:0-14508 GCF_014164495.1 Pseudoalteromonas sp. SG41-5
TAAGGATCATCAAAATGTTCCTTCAACCATCGCTGTGAACTGGCCGAAAGTTTCTTATTCGTCATAAATTAACACGCAACTAATTAGTAATATTCTCTAGATGGCGTTAGAATACCCTTAATTCAAGCCATATTCAGCAAAATTTGTAACAACATGAAATTATCGAACAAACAAAAGCAGTTTTTAAAAGGTCAAGCACACTCTCTAAAACCAGTTGTACTTCTTGGTTCTAACGGTTTAACTGAAGGTGTATTAGTTGAAATTCAAAGCGCTCTAGAAATCCACGAACTTATTAAAGTAAAAGTACCTACTGATGATCGTGAGACTAAAGCACTGATTTTTGAAGCTATTATTCGTGAAACCGGTGCTGAGAAATTACAGTCAATCGGCCACACCCTTGTGCTTTATCGCCAAAGCGAAGAAAAGAAGATCCAATTACCACGTAATTAATTTTCTATTCCGCTATAAAAAAACCAGCAATTGCTGGTTTTTTTATATCTGCGACGCAACTGCAATAAATTGTAAATAAATATATTACATTGCTCAAAAATTCATCTTCATATCACTCAACTGATAACCTTGCGCTTCGCTTTGTAAGATAAAATAGCGGTTAAATTCAGTTTCAGGCATCTTTTCAACATCTATTTGCGCTATTAATTTTGCCAATTCTGCCGTGGTATTACTATGGCCTACAATCACCACTACGCCATCTTGCGCTAAAACAGTGTGTTTAAATGCGGCTAAGTCACGAGGGTCGTAGCTTTGAATTGTAATATTAAAATGTTCAGCAATAGGAGTTGCGGTCTCGATAGTGCGATTATAGTCCGTACTAAAAACTGCTGTTGGCTGGACTTTACTAAGCAGACTCACTAACTGCTGCGCCCGTTGCTTGCCGGCATCCGTAAGATGGGGATCGTTGCCTGTTAATTTTTCACTATGGCGAAACAAAAAAATACTTTGCGGTGCTGCTGTTAAATTCGCAGTAAACAGTAATATTACGCTCGCTAAAATATAGTTCATTTGTCTTCCTCTTTATACATTGCTAGTTGTTGTGAGCGTTTGAATAGCAACACACGATCAATAAACTCTGTCGTTAATTCATTAATGATACCGGTTTCGGCGTTAAGGATCAGACTGAAACCTATGTTTAAGTGCGGTATTACTACAAGGTCACTGCGATATCCTTGCACCCAGCCGCTATGATAGTAAATGGTTTCATTATCATATTCGTAAACCCGCCAGCCTAAGCCATAATAGGCCTCGCTAAGGTGCTTTTTCCACACTCGACGCCGTAACTCTTTTTTTGTATGCGTATAAGGACGAGTTTGACTGGCTAGCACTGCACTGGATAATACCGTTGGGTAATATCCTAACTGCGCTTTTAACCAAATAGCCATATCACTGGCACTAGCATTAACGCCGGCTGCGGGAAGTACCTTGTAATAATTTTTTTTCAATTTTGCGGTATGCCAGCGTTTGCGCCCTCTTACATGGGGATGAGCATAATTATCATCTGTTACCATCGCTGTATAACCCAGGCTTGCATCATTCATATTTAATGGTGAAAATATAAATTCACTCATCCACCGAGAGTAATCCAATTTAGTACTGCTTTTGATCACTTCAGCAATTAAGCTAAACATCACATTTTGATAGCCATAGCACTGCCCTGGTTGGCAGATAGGTTCAACACTCAACAACTTTTGCACTATATCAGGGTAACTCATTCTTGATTCAATCAAGTTATCATACGCATTAGGTACTAAACCGCTGGAGTGACTGAGTAAGTGAAAAACTTTTAAATTATTTTTGTAATCCGTATTGGCGAAGGCTGGAATAAATTTACTGACAGGGTCGTCTAAAGCAAACTTCCCCTCATTGGCTAACTTTGCACTGAGTGAGCCTGCAAACGTTTTAGATACCGATGCTAAGCGAAACCGAGTATGGGCATTGACTGCTAAGCCCTTATTTAGCTTTGTTACCCCAAACCCTTGTATATGCGTATCATCAGGGCCATTAACTATCGACAACGCAGCCCCTGGGATCCCTTTGCTTTTTAATTTATGTTCGAGATGTTGTGTATAATCATTGACAAATTCTTGCCACTGTTGCTTGCTGGCATGAACCTGCGATTGAAATAAAACTAACGTGATAACGAAAAAAAAGGAGTTGATTAACGACACAAAAGGCTTCATTTTTTATTATTTTTATCTAGATTAAGACATTCTTAGCTTTATAATACCATGAAGTTTTATTAAGACTAACGTACAATATTCCGATTATCGAGCTTTCAAAGGGTTTTAAAGTGTTCATACGTTATTTATCAATAGTTTTTTTTACTTTCATTACAACGGCCTGTGTCACTGCGCCGCCACCTGCTGCGCCTTTAGAAATGCCACTCAAACCGCAATTAAAAAGCCAAAGCTATCAAGTAGCCTATGAAACCGAACATGCTTCACCGAAAGTAAAATCAGTACAATTACCAGCGCATAAAATTACTCGTAACCAAACTGTGCAAGTTATTGCCGATAAAGCAAGTGTCACGGATACCCTATTTAAACAAATAACTGATGCATTAACGACTATGAACTTACGTGTCGTTGATCAAGGCAATAGTGATTATACCCTAGCTATACACCAGCTAGAGCTCAACTTTATTGAAGATACTGAATATCAAATACAACCACCGAATAAAGCGTATCCTTTATTTGCGCAAATAACACAACTGTATCCGATCCAACAATGCTCAACCATCAATGCAGAGGTTAGCATGCGCCTGATCCATCGTGCATCAGGTGATGTAGTGTGGTTTGGAAAATCCTCAATCGACAGTGCAAGCTTCCACCGCGAACCACTTATTTACAGCTTCAGTGATGAACAAGTGATCAGTAATGAGCTTGAAGTAGCCACTTTTATCCATCAACAAAATACTGAGCAAGCACGTCTTGCCCGTGCCAATCAAGAAGTCAGTATACCAAGCTATAAAACCATTTCTAAAATGACCAGTTTAGCTAAACTTCAAGGACCGTGTAATCGCACTGAAGTGAGTGCTCTAACACCGATGATGCACTATTATCTGAGTAGTATTTTGATCGATAAAATTAAAGTACACTAAGTTCATGTCTGCAGAATGACTACTGGCTACAATTTTTTACAGATCAAAGGAACTCTTTGACAATATAATACACTTAACAACTGCTTAATTTATTTGGATCATGGATGCAACGTAAACAACACACTCTACAGAAACTACTGTTATTACTGATCAGTGTGGGTTTATGGAGCACCTCTAGCAATGCCAGCAATCGCTATTATGCTGATAATACCTTAGAGCCTACCTCAGGCTTTGCTTGGGATTGGAGCGCGGGTGCGGGCTATTATGTTGAAGATTCTTATTTAGTTGGAATGGATTCTTACAGTGACGGCCTAGAACTTGATATTAACCTTGCTATTTCTTACGAACGCTTTTATTTAGATATTGATCATAGCCAACTCAGTGGCGGCATTATTATTGGTTATAGCATCATCAATAAGTATGATTGGGATCTTGATATTCTTGGCACTAATATGCAAGCTGGGTTTGATGAAACAGGACTCGACTTTTATAGCAGTGGAGTGGTGTCAGAACTTAAAGGAATACGAAGCCGAAAAAGTGACTTTGATACTGGCTTACGCCTTACCCGCCGCTTTGAAAACTCACAAATCTCTTTTGAATACTTACATGACATTTCCAGTGCTCATAATGGCTGGGTTGTAAATAGCTTTTTTAGTCATATTTTACCATGGCAAAACTGGGAGTTTCGCACCGGTGTTGGTATCAGCGCTTACTCAGCTGATTTCACCAATTACTATTTTGGTATTACAACAGAGGAAGCCACCGCTACTCGTGCGGTCTATCAAACAGACACCGCAATGAGTATGATTTTTGAATTCCACGCCGAGTACCCACTCAATCAACACTGGGTATTTTTAGGTGGCTGGCTATCAACCTGGTTTTCAAATGAAATTTCCAACAGTCCCATTGTATCTCAGGATTATCAGCATAAAGCCATGGTAGGCGTGCGCTATGTATTTTAAAACCACAGTAATTTTATTACTGTTACTTAACACAAAGCCGTTATTGGCCGATGGCGAAGAACCGCACGACAGTAGTTTAATTGCATTGCCCGATACCTGTGTTGCACTGCGAGAAGGACGCAGCTGCTATGCTGATATTGAGTTAAGCTGGCAACAAACTAGCATCGGTAATTACTGTTTACGTGATGCAACATCGAAGCATATTATGCAATGCTGGCTTAGACAAAATAGCGGAAAGTTAAATTATGCTTTTGATTCTGTTGAAAGCATTTCATTTGAGTTAATAAACAGCGATACCGGTAAGATCATTGCATCAACACAAGTACAGTTGCAATGGGTGTATCAAAATCGCCAAAAGAAACGCCGCTGGCGGCTTTTTTAAAACGAGATAAAGCATGGATAATTACGGCACAATATTACTTGTTGAAGATGACGGCTCTTTAGCCCAGTGGGTGGCAGAGTATTTAACTGAGCAAGGCTACACAACTCATATTTGTGAGCGAGGCGACCAAGTTGTCAGTCATGTAAAAGAGCTCAAGCCTGACTTAATTTTACTCGACATTATGCTCCCCGGCCAAGACGGTATTAGTGTCTGTCGTGAACTACGTCAATTTTACCAAAGCCCTATTATTATGCTAACCGCTCGAGACGAAGAAATGGACGAAGTAATTGGTCTTGAAGTCGGTGCCAGTGATTATATAATGAAACCGGTCAGGCCGCGTGCATTACTAGCGCGGATCAAAGCGGCGCTGCGCGCCAATAACGATAATTCGGAGTCGCAAGCGGATGATACCATTATTCAGGTAGGCTCTTTAAAAATTGATACACAATCTCGCAATGTTTTTATTAATGATATTGATCAAGGGGTATCCAGCGCTGAGTACTTATTACTGCATTATTTAGCCTGTAACGCAGGGCAAGTTGTGTCGCGAGATGCTGTATTCAAAGCAACCAAGGGCCGTGAATATGATGGCCTTGATCGCAGTGTCGATGTGCTCATTTCTGCGCTGCGTAAAAAATTTAATGATGATCCCCAGCAACCTGAAAAAATTAAAACAATTTGGGGGCGAGGCTATTTACTCGTCGCAAGCGCTTGGTGATCGCCGCTAAGGTATACTGGCGAACGCTATGAAAAAGTTTTATCTTTCCTTATTAGCCAGTGCCCTGCTCTCGATTGTGATATTAGGTTGGTGAATTGATGCTTTTAGTCAGCAAACTCATACCTCGCAGGATGAGTTTGGCTTTCAAAGTAAACTTTTAATGGGCTTCAGCCAGCAAATTGCCAGCCAACCCTTCATGCAAAGAGCAGACTACACCGCCTTACTTGCACAACAGTTTTCGTTGGGATTAAGTTATCGAGCCACGCAATCTTTAGCGCTGCCACCATCACTGCTAGAAGAGATCAATGCTGAAGGCGGACTGATTTTAGAAGATCAAGAAGGGTATTACCTACTCTACAGTAATGATTTGCTTGCGCCTTTTCATCTTAAATTACGTTTAGAAAAACCCCACGAACAAGATCAACAAAATGATATGTTACTTACCTTAATGTTTTACGCTGGGTTATGTGTGTTTATGGGGTTTATTATTGCACCATTAGCTAAACGACTAGGCGTGGTTAATGACGCAGCTAAAAAGTTTGCCAGTGGCGACTTACATGCTCGCATTCGGGTATCCCATTTCACTTACATTAAAGATGTTGAGCTTACTTTTAACCGCATGGCAAGCCAGATCGAAAAATTACTCGATGAAAATAAACTGATGGCCTCGAGTTTATCTCATGATATACGCACCCCCATTGCCTGCCTACGATTTGGCTTAGATGCAGCACTAGATAGTCATAGCGAAGAAAAAATAAAACATTATTTAAATCGTATGGAAGCTGATTTAGACCAAATGGAATCAATGTTGAAAAGTTATTTAGCATTTGCCACGCTTGAGCAAAAAGCCAACCAACTGACCTACTCACACACTGAGTTAAACAGCTACCTAAGCACCCTAATACAACAACTAGAGCCTAAGTTAGTACAGCAACAACTTGATTTACAACTTATCTGTCATGATAATTCTCATATTTATGCAGATTTACACTGGTTAGCACGCGCAATCACTAATCTGCTTAGCAATGCCTGTGACTTTGCCAAACAAAAAATTATTCTCACAGCATCAATGAAAGAGCAAACACTGATAATCACTGTTGAGGATGATGGTCCAGGTATCGAAGAGCAAAATTGGCACAAAGTTTTTAGTCCTTTTTTTCAAGAACAGAGTCATCGCAATCGAGCCGATCAAAGTTATGGCCTAGGACTTGCCATAGTAGCTAAAGTAGCTGATTGGCATCATGGCAGTGTAAGCGTAAATCGCAGTAAGCAGCTAGCGGGTGCATGCTTTACCCTTAAAATACATAACCCAGAACAATTGTAACTTTTATGTTACAGTTTACATTATCATAAATCACCTCATTATGATTAGATAACAACAACTTAAATTATAAATGTTAACAGCATTGGCATTCTAAGTTTTGTAAATACAGTCAGGCGTTAATTCTTCACGGCTGCAGTTAAAAATAAGAGCTTTTTATTTTTTAACATTTACAGTAGATTGTCAGCGCCGTCACTATATAGAGAAGAAAAAATAATTATGAGCGCAGTCAGAGGGGAGTTTAGCTCCCGTTTTGGATTCATTATGGCCGCAGCAGGATCTGCAGTAGGTCTTGGTAATATCTGGGGTTTCCCAACACAGACAGCCAGCAATGGAGGCGCGGCCTTTTTAATTGCTTACCTTGTATTAGCATTTTGTTTAGCTTACCCAGCACTGATGGCAGAGCTAACAATTGGTCGCCATGGTCAAGCCAATGCGGTTAGTTCATTGCGGAAAATTTCAAATAACCCGCTCCAAAAACGTTTTGCGTTTGTGGTCGGTTTTGGCGGTATCATATGTGCCGGACTGATCCTCAGCTTTTATGCCATTGTCGCCGGTTGGATGATCAGTGCCACTCTAGAGCCCATTGCGACTTTAGTGGGCAGTGAGAGCTCTTCAACTTGGTTGAGTGAGCAGTCAATCTCTAGAAACCTTATATTTACTGCTGGATTTATTATTCTTACTGTCGCAATCATTAGCCGCGGAGTAGAAAATGGCATTGAAAAATGGTCAAAACGCCTAATGCCCGCATTGCTGACTATTTTATTTGCACTGATTGTTTATGTGATGATGCAAGAAGGCGCTATGACAGGCCTAAAAGCCTACTTAGTGCCTGATTTCAGCTCTATTTTAGACCCTGAATTACTTGTTAGTGCACTGGGACAAGCGTTCTTTTCGTTGTCATTAGGCACTAGTGTGATGATCATTTATGGCTCCTACATTAGTAAAAAAGAAAATTTAGTCTCACTTGGCGCCTACGTTACCCTTATTGATGTGTTTATTGCTTTTGTTGCTGGGTTACTAATTATCCCTGCGATGTACGTTGCGCAGGCACAAGGGGTGGAAATATTCTCAGCTACTGGAGAGTTGCTTTCTGAAGACACTTTAGTATTTCAAGTATTACCCGCTCTTTTTGATGGCATGGGCACCATTGGTTTATTCGTTGGCTTTGCCTTTTTTGCATTGATGAGTATAGCTGCACTGACATCGTCTATTTCAATGCTTGAAGCACCGGTTTCGTATGCGGTAGAGCGCTTTGATCTTGGCCGTGTAAAAGCCACTTGGTTAATAGGAACGATTATAGCATTGGTGAGCTTTACGATAGTCCTGAACTTTAATGCGCTGTTTGGTTTAGTTATTGCGCTCACAACTAAATTTGGTCAGCCTATTCTTGGTTTAATGTGTTGCTTGTTTGTCGGCTGGATTTGGTATCGCAACTCACTATTAAACGAAATACAACAAGGCTGCCCAGAAGTTGCTACCAGCCTATTTTGGAAAATATGGCCATGGTATATTAAATTCATTTGCCCAATTGCAATTGGTTTAGTGTTTGTCAGCTCGCTATTAGGCTAACTCAAAAAACCGCTCTTTACACGGAGCGGTTTTTTAAAATCATATCTTGATGTGCAATACCATCTTCTAAATAAGGCTCGCCAATACACTGAAAACCCAGCGACTGATAAAACGCGAGTAAATAGGTTTGCGCGCCAATGTATATATCCTTGTTCGGCCAATGCGTAAAGCAACACTGGATCGCCTCTTTAACCAATAACACTGCCAACCCCTTACCCCGTTGTGATTTTTCAACCAGCACGCGACCAATAGCGCTGTACTGCTCATTTTTCTCATAACAACGTGCGTATGCAGCTAATTGTTCAGCCTCGAGCCAATAGAGATGCTGAGTTGTTGCAGTGCAATCGATATCGTCTAATTCAGGGTATGGGCATTGCTGCTCAACTACAAATACATCGACCCGCGTGCGCATGATAGTAAACAGTACCTGCGCAGACAGTTGAGAAAATGGTTTTGTTGTTAATCGCATAAAAACTCCTAACATAAAAAAAGCCCAGTCAATACTGGGCTACTTATTACGCTTAGCTAACTAACCGAGCTCTGAATAGCTAGGCAAGCAAACGTTCTAATTGATCACATAAATGCGAAAGATTAACGTGATCATGTTCAATCGTCAGGTCAACATAGCCATCACCACGAAAACCACGGTCAAGCTCAATTAAAACATGAGTTTTATGAGCTTCAGGCACAAACGATAGTTCAATCTCTTGAATACCGAACAAGCTACGGCTATTTGGTTTATATTCCAGCTCTTGATAACAACCAGAGACAGAGTTAAACGTACTAGCACGTAAGAAGCCCTTTTCAACATCCGCTTTTACCAAGCTAAAACCCAGTTTATCCATCGCTTGCATAAAAGTAGTTACGGCATCATTTGGATAAATATGAAGATGATCTTTATCCGTAGGATCAAGTGCTAAATCAATATCTAAACCTGTTTCAAGCCAAACATGTGATTGGTTATAACCGGCGTTGATTTCGGTGATCGGTGTTTCTGAATGTAAGCGCGCTTCAAACGGAATGTGTTTTTGCTGACCCGGTTCAATTGTACCAATATCGGTTATACGCCACTTATCAATAATATGATTGGTAAAATAAGCACCGTCTTCACCTTCCACTTTTACGCGCGTCATTAATGCTAAATCAAGACCTGTTATTGCTTGGCTAACATCCCCTGCGGTGATCACTATTTGGGCATTAAATAGTTGCCCAGGTTGTAAATGCTCAGTTTCAAGCACGGTATCTACTGTTGCTGCACCAATACCGACTGATGCAAGAATTTTTTTAAACATCTATTTCTCCTTAAGCTTAATTCACCTAAACCTGAATCACGCTTAAATTCCTTTGTTACTGCATCTTAACCATATTTAAAAGCTGCTGTCAGTGAAAAAATAACTATTTTTTGAGTTTTTAGCAGAATAATTAACTAAACGAGTGTTTTTCATACACAGGTATATCTCTATGCGCGCAATTTATATGCATAATATACACGAATGATTTTCAAAAATGCTGATATTTCGCTACACTAGGTAACCAAATGAAGTGATATTAAGAATTATGGAACTATTATATTTTGCTGTCGCATTTGTGTGTGGCTTTGCCGTGTACCAACTTAAACTTCCTCCGCTAATCGGTTTTTTGATTGCTGGCTTTGTACTGAACTTATCTGGCTTTAAAACCACTGAGCTACTTAATACGATTGCTAATTTAGGGATCACGTTATTACTATTTAGTATTGGTCTGAAACTAAAAGTTAGCCATCTTATTAAGCCACAAGTTTGGGCCCCTGCCTCTTTACATATTATTATTAGTAGCGCTATTTTTTGCAGTTTGATGCTGTTCTTAGGCGCACTTTCGTTGCCATTATTTGCAGACCTAAGTTGGCAAAGTGCGTTGCTTGTTGGTTTTGCTTTTAGCTTTTCTAGCACAGTTTTTGCTGTAAAAGTACTTGAAGAACGTGGCGAAATGGCCAGCCTTCACGGCAAAATAGCCATTGGTATTTTGGTTATGCAAGATATCTTTGCAGTGATATTTTTAGCCATCAGCACAGGTAAAATCCCCAACGGTTGGGCTTTTGCGCTATTAGTTGCCTTGCCATTATTACGCCCAGTCATGTTTTGGGTGTTAAATCGTTCTAAACATGGTGAGCTATTACCTTTGTTTGGCTTTTTCTTTGCACTTGTCGTTGGCTATCATGCATTTGAATTTGCAGGCTTGAAAGGTGATTTAGGCGCGTTGATCATCGGTATGATCTTTGCTCCTCATAAAAAAGCCAGTGAGCTTGCAAAATCACTACTTAATTTAAAAGAAATTTTATTAGTTGGGTTTTTCTTAACAATTGGTTTAGGTGCTGATCTGACGCTCAACTCATTACTTATAGCGCTTATTATTGTATTGGTGCTACCAGTCAAAGTTGCCCTGTATTATGTACTAACGAATGCCTTTAAGTTACGCGCTCGTACTTCTTTATTAAGTGCTTTTAGTCTAGCTAACTACAGCGAATTTGGCTTGATAGTCTGTATGGTTGCTGCCAGTAGCGGGTTAATCACCTCTGAGTGGTTGGCTGTTATGGCTATTGCAGTATCAATGACCTTTATCATTGCATCCCCACTAAATAAACGTTCAAACGAAATTTATGTAAAGATCGAAGCTTGGCTCATGCGTTTTGAAAGCCCTACTCGCTTAGCAGAAGAACTTCCTGTGAACTTAAATGACACCAAGATTGTTATTTTTGGTATGGGTCGTATTGGCACCGGTGCATATGAAACAATTAACATCACCCATCCTGGCGTTGTAGCGGGTATAGATATCAAACCTGAAGTGGTCGAAAAGCATGTTACACGAGGTCGTAAGGCACTCTTGGCAGATGCAACCGATCCAGACTTTTGGCAACGGGTAAATCACTCCCATGTAGAGATGATCATGCTCGCGATGCCGAAACATATGCAGAACATTTTTGCTTTAGAGCAATTGCGTGCTTCGGGTTACCAAGGTCAAGTTACTGCCATTGCTAACTATCCAGATCAGCAAAAAGAATTAGAAGATATGGGCGTTGACTCTACTTATAACTTCTATTTAGAGGCCGGTAGCGGCTTCGCTGAGCATGTAAAACAAAAATTATTTCCATAATATAGAAAGGTTCTCAGTACCACAAAAGGTACTGAGAACTATTTTCATTTAATTTTCATATCCTTATATATAGCCGCCTGAAACAATCCCGCAGAAGTCCCCAAATAAGAGTCAAGCGCATTTACAAAGCTTTACATCCAGATTGGCATTTACCCATGAAAAAAGAGTAAACTGCACTTGTTGAGTAATACGTAAGTATCTATTTTTAGCACAAAAAAAGCCTTCTCATGTTTGTGTATACGTATTTATCGGCATTTTGTCTTTTACTATTAAATAAGGTTTTTAGATGAAAAATAAGTTTGCTACACAGTTTCAGACAGTGGCGGATGATGTAAATAACCCAAAACTGGTTGAACTTCAAAATCGCCTTGATGAAATACAAAGAAATGGAATGACAGCGTTAACAATGCGCGCAGTGCTATTTCAAAAAATGCTCGATATATATCAAGTGCCGGAAAATCATTTCTTGCGTGATAGCGAAACACCAAGCCGCATCGATGATCCGTCAATTATAAACAAACTTAAACAACTTGGATTTACCAAAAAGCATCAATACCAGATCCATTAGTAATTATGAGGGCCCTACTCTCCCTCATTAAATAGGCTGTTTCTTGCCCGTCACAGCCTATTTTCTCTCTCTCTTTTGTAATACACTTCACGCATAACCTAGCAAACTAAGTTAACCATGGATCCAGAGCTTTTAAAAATAGCGATTAATACAAAAATGCCATTTGGTAAATATGCAGGCCGCCCTTTGCTGTTATTACCAGAACCATACTTAGTCTGGTTTAAGCAGCAAGGATTTCCTCACGGCACACTCGGTGCTCAATTAGCAATGATGTATGAAGTTAAACTCAATGGCTTGGAGCAGATGCTCATGCCGCTTTTAAAAACACATAAATAAATTAAAAGTAATAAATAATGGAACTTACTTAGCAAAGTGAAGTCTACTCTTTTGCTACTTGTTGATTTTGGTTTTAACCGCAGAAAAGCGCCTATTAGGCGCTTTTTTTTTGAGTATCAATTTAGCCACAGATATAGCAATAGAAAAGGAGTTACTTACCCTGAACTCTGGTTACTTAGGCAAATAGATTGTAAATTTGGCGCCACCTAATTCTGAATTCGATATTGCACAGCTACCTTGGTGCCAAGACACTATTTTTGCCACAATGGCTAAGCCAAGCCCAAAGCCTCCAGTCTTTTTATCGCGGCTTTTATCAAGTCGGGCAAAAGGTTTAAACACTGTATCCCATTGTGATTGTTCAATGCCAGGGCCATCGTCTTCGACAGATAAAATTACCTGCCCAGTATTTTCAACTAAGCTAATTCGCACTTCGTGACGAGCATATTTCAACGCGTTGCCTACTAAGTTTTGGATGCTGCGGGCGATAAAGTGACTGTCACAAGTGTAACTGCATAAAGCTGGTAATTGCATATTGAGTTTTATTTGCGTAGCAAAATCAAGTTTAGTGACAACACTTTCTACTAGCTGCACTAAGTTACATGTTTGCACCGTAAGATTAGGTTGTTGGCTATCAAGACGAGCATAATCAAGCATTTCTTTAACTAACGACTCTAACTCCACAATATCCAATTGCATGTTATCGATATATTCAAAGGCTTTTTCGTCAGCTACTTTATCTTCAAGCATTGCCAAGGCAAATTTTAAACGTGCCAGTGGCGTTCTAAACTCATGCGAGACCGACGAGGTAAGTTCTTGTTGCGCAGTTAGTAAATGCTGAATACGCTGCTGCATAGCACTTAAGGTGTCGGTAATTGGTAAAAAGAATGATTTAGAGGTGGCGCTCAGCTCAAAGTCTTGTGAACCACCAACGGCTTCACAGGCCAGCCGCAACTTAGCAAAATCACGCCACAGTAAAAAACTCCATAAGCCAACAGGGATCCCAACGACACACAATAACAATAGATAAGGCCAAACGGATGAGAATACTGGTGCAGAAACGGTAATTGGACCCACTTGCAATAATTGCTCATTATCAACAGCGATATACCAAATAGCTCGCTGTTGTTGATCAAATAGATAAATATAATTATGTAGCTTAAGTTCTTGTTGTTGTTGTGCGGGCAACATTAGGTCTTGTTTTTGTACTATTTTACTTTGAAAGCGCGAAGCTACTTTAGTTAGCCCTTGTGGGGTTTGCGCTAATAACCATAGAGAGTGACCAAACTCGTCATCGAGCGCAATTTGTTGTTGGCTATCTTCGTACGGCCAAAGTTGTTCAATTACCCCACTGACTAAAAACAAGGAAACTATAATGTACAAATATAAACTTGCGAATAGTTTCCCCATTAATAATTACATACCCCATGCATCGGAGACAAATAAGTAGCCTTGTCCCCAAACGGTTTTAATACGGTATGGTTTATCGCTGTTATCACCTAATTTTTTACGGATCCGCGATACGCGTACATCTACGGTGCGGTCTAATCCATCATATTGGCGACCGATCATGTGTTGATGAACATGTTCACGACTTAGTACTTCACCGGAATTTGAAGCTAATAGCCACAGTAATTCAAATTCATGTGAAGTGAGGGTGATTTCGTTATTCTTTAAGCGAACAATACGGCTGGTTTTATCAATACATAAATCGCCAAATTGTAATTCTTCTGGCGCTTTTACTGATGCTTGGCCACGGCGTAATAGCGCATTAATACGGGCAAGCAATACTCTTGGCTCAGCTGGCTTAATAACATAATCATCGGCACCAAGTTCCAAACCAATGACTTGATCAAAGTCTTCACCTTTGGCGGTCAACATTAATATTGGTAAGCTAAATTTATCTCTCACTTGACGACAAACACTAAAGCCATCTTTACCCGGCAGCATTACATCGAGGATCATCAAATCAACCGGATTGTTTTCAAGGTAACTAAACACTTCATCGCCACGGTCTAGCACCGCCACTTCAAGGCCATTATTTTCAAGATAGTCACGGGTTAATTGCTGTAACCCTAAATCATCTTCTACAAGTAAGATCTTTGCCATTTGCAGCTCCAAGATTAAAAAAAGCTCCACGGAGAACGTAATCGGCGCCGAGTTATTTTAGCGCGAGTGCTCTGTACTTCAATGCGTGTTGTCGCCAGTAATTCATCCGTGTGAGGATTGACTAGGGAGTATATGGTTTCAACCTGAACACGCGCTTTATGATTGAATTCTTCTAAGGTAACCTGTTGCCAACATTGCAGTTGTTGATCTTCGCTGTATAAACAAACGTCCATTTTATGGGGCATATTTAAAGCAAATTTTACATCAACATCGCAAAAGTCTTGTTGTTCGGAAACCAC
>NZ_JACJFH010000108.1:0-14140 GCF_014164495.1 Pseudoalteromonas sp. SG41-5
GAAACACCCCTTTATTGATCGTACCAAACCAAAGATCATCATGATCATCTTGTAAAATACTTGAGATAGCCTCATCTTTAAGCTGAGCATGAATACTGACAAAACGGTTGTTCACCTGCTTCCATGCGCCTTGTTCACTGCCTACAATGAGTTCACCTTGGCGGGTCAAATACAAGGTGTATATTGGACTTTGTGGTAAACCTGAATCGGGAGTAATTAATCGCGCTGTTTTATTATTAATTTGATACAAGCCTTTGCTGGTTGCAGCCCAAATCATACCGGCTTTGTCTTCTATTAGGCGATAAGCACTGAAGTTTTCTAAAATCGCCGTGTCCGGCGCACTATCAAACTCTCGATATACAACACCTTGGCCCTCAAGAGCTAACCAAGTTTCATCGGAAGGTGTTTTTAATACATGATTTACCATCGCAGTGGCATTAGGCTTAGCGTGCCATTGCCCTTGATATAAATGACTGATCCCACCTCGGGCACCCACGATATATAAACCGCCATCAGCTTGTGGGGCTAAACTACGTAAACCAGAATCTGGTAAACCAGTTATTTCCGTGCGTGTAAATAGTTTAAACTCACGGCCATTAAATCGGGCTAATCCTTCCCATGTGGCAATCCATATATAGCCATCATTTGTTTGCACCACACTATTGATACTATTGTGAGGCAAACCAGAACGGGTATTCCAAGTTTCGGCAAAGTAGTCATTAAGAGGTAAACGGGTTTGCTCAGCAGCAAAGCTGCTAAAAACAACAAAAAAGAAAAAGCAAAGACCTAAACGAATCATTATACTAAACGCCTTCGTAATTATGGCGAGCTAACAACTTAGCATTAACGCAAATTAAATAGATAATGATTTACTAGTAGTTAATTATCATTATATTTTTTGTATAGGAATTATACTAACATAGTCTGAGTTTTATTTTCATTAACTAAATAACACAATTCGTTTACGACTACGCTAAGCACACAGAGCGTCTATGCTTTGCTGCAGCTGGTCAATAAACTTCGCTACATGTAAACCATCCATCAATGCATGGTGCACATCTATTGAGATAGGCAATGTCCCCTTTTGCGCATCAAACTGTCCAAACACTAATTTAGGAATGCCGAAATGATTACCTTGTGTATGTGCGTGAGAGAAGCTTGTAAAGTTCAACCACGGTAAAACCGAAATATGGATCAAATCAGTCTGACCTTCGGTTTGCGCAAAAGCAGTTGAGAATAATGGCTGTTGCTTTGCAGCTAAGCTAACTTTATTTGCATGCACTTGAAAGTCGTTAAACGTAGCTTGTTGTGAAAAATAGCTAAACCTAAAGGTATCATCATCAGCAAGCTCTACAACACTGGCACGTTGAGCAGCTAGTTGCCAAGGTACACCGTCAATGATCCTCAGTAACATTGGTTGATAAGCATTGCTTGCCTGCAATGTCGCATAGATATAGGCATGAAAAAAAGAGCATTGCTGTGATTTACAATACTGATACAGCGCCCCCATATCTAATTGTACACATACATTAAAATAAGGTTGCGTAAACTCTTTAAACAGTGAGAAATGTTGTTGGCGTGGCCATGTGGCTAAATCGATGGGCGTCATATCTTTAGAAAACTATACAAGTCAGGATGACCGTATCGTGAGGGATTTACTGAATAATGTAAAGGCGTGCAATTGCACGCCTAAACGCGTTTATTATAAACCGTTTTCGATTATCTCTTGTGCGAGTTCGTCTGCGATCAAATGCGTTGATTTTTGCTCTTTCTCACTTCGCGAAAAAATTTCAGTTAAGGTTTTGAAAATCCCCTCAACATGTTTATTTGATGCCTCAGCACTGTAACCTTCTGGCGCTGTTTCATAATAAACATTAATAATACCACCTGCGTTAATCACATAATCTGGTGCGTATAAAATACCTTTTTCACGAATGATCTCACCGTGGCGAGACTCGGCTAATTGGTTATTTGCACAACCAGCAATAATTGTCGCTTTAATGCGTGGAATAGTCGCATCATTTACTGTTGCACCAAGTGCACACGGTGCATATACATCGACATCAAGGTCGTATATTTCATCAATGCCTACAGCAGTCGCAGTAAAATCATTCACGACTCGATCAATTGCCACTTGGTTGATATCAGTTACAAACAAGGTCGCACCCGCGTCATGCAAATGTTTACATAAGCCATAAGCAACAGCGCCTAAGCCTTGTACTGCCACTTTAATGCCACTCAAGTCTTGGTGACCACGTTGATGTTGTAACGCCGCTTTAATTCCTAAAAATGTGCCATACGCTGTAAATGGTGATGGGTTACCACTTTTACCTTCAAGGCCTAATACATAGTTAGTTTCTTTATTCATAATAGCCACATCATCACAGGTGATGTTTACATCTTCAGCAGAATAGTAACTACCATTTAAGCGCTCTAATTGGCGACCAAATGCACGGAATAACTGTTCAGACTTAATTTCTTTGGCATTACCAATGATCACAGATTTACCACCACCAAATGGTAAACGTGCTACCGCATTTTTGTAGGTCATACCCTTTGATAAACGAAGCGCATCGACAACAGCGTCGTCATCACTTGCGTAATCCCACATTCTGCAACCACCAACAGCAGGACCTAAATTAGTATTATGAACGGCAATAATTGCACGAAGGCCTGATTCTTTATCTGAACAAAAAACCACTTGTTCGTGGTTATCAAAATCAACTCGATTGAACACAGCCACTTTATCTTACTCCGAAATTTGTAACCCGTGAGAGGGTATGCACGCTGAAATTGCCGAGACTCTACCACTTCATATTACAGCTTGCCACTATATGAGATGATAAAACCTATCAATATCAGGCGCTGTAATAAATAAGCTAATTTATCGCAATTTTAAACATTTTAAATTCAAAAAAAGTTACTTTTTAGAATAGCTAATTAACTTAACTAAAAATATAGCATGATAACGTTTACGTGAACGTCAATTTGAATATTATTGTAAAGTTTAAATTACAAGGCAATAAACAGCAACAAGAGAGTAATGATGGGTGTTTGCGGGAGATTAGGTGGTTTACATCCAACTGGTCAGAGCTGATAAGCGGTATCTGAGAAGACTCAAATACCGCATAATAAAGCGAATACTTATTTTAACTTAGCGTCTAACTCTGCAATTTTAGCTTTCCAAATTGCTGGGCCTTGGGTATGCGCATTTGCGCCTTCACTATCCACTGCGACAGTGACTGGCATATCTTCTACTTCAAATTCATAGATAGCTTCCATACCTAAATCTTCAAATGCCACTACACGGGCTTTTTTGATTGCTTTAGATACTAAGTAAGCTGCTCCACCTACGGCCATCAAATACACAGATTTATTGTTTTTGATAGACTCAACTGTTGCAGGGCCACGTTCCGCTTTACCAATCATGCCAATTATGCCAGTTTTTTCTAGCATCATGTCAGTGAATTTATCCATCCGAGTTGCTGTTGTAGGACCTGCAGGGCCCACTGCTTCATCACGTACCGCGTCAACTGGGCCAACGTAGTAAATAAACTTATTGTCAAAATCAACACCTGCTGGTAACCCTTCACCAGAATTGATCATATCTTGCAGACGTTTATGCGCTGCATCACGACCAGTTAATATAGTCCCTGACAGTAATACTGTTTCGCCCATTTTCCATTCATGCGTATCTTCTTTAGTTAGCGTATTTAAGTCAACACGACGCGTACCCTCACCCACTTCAAATGTGACTTCTGGCCAATCTTCAAGTTTTGGCGCTTTTAAGTTTGCAGGACCTGAACCATCTAATGTGAAATGTACATGGCGAGTCGCCGCACAATTTGGGATCATAACCACAGGTTTTGAGGCCGCATGAGTCGGTGCGGTTTTTATTTTCACATCAACCACTGTTGTTAAACCGCCAAGGCCTTGTGCGCCAATACCGAGCTTATTTGCGCGCTCAAATATTTCTAAACGAAGTTTCTCTTCGGTGGTTTCTGCGCCACGTTCCATAAGCTCATGGATATCAACTGGATCCATAAGTGATTCTTTTGCCATTACTGCGGCTTTTTCTGCCGTTCCACCAATACCTATACCTAGCATGCCTGGTGGACACCAACCAGCGCCCATGGTCGGCAAGGTCTTTTCGACCCATTCAGCCACATCATCAGATGGATTAAGCATCACCATTTTACTTTTATTTTCAGAGCCGCCGCCTTTTGCTGCCACCATTACTTCAACATTGCCGCCTGCCACTAAATCAATGTGCACGACCGAAGGCGTATTATCTTTGGTGTTTTTACGGCTACCTGCAGGATCTGCAACAATAGATGCACGCAATGGATTATCTGGATTCAAATAAGCACGACGCGTCCCTTCGTCAACCATTTGCTGTACGGTTAAATCTGTTTTGTCCCACTTAACATCCATACCTACTTTCACAAAACAGGTAATAATACCTGTGTCTTGGCACAAAGGACGTTTGCCTTCTGCCGACATCCGCGAGTTAATTAAAATCTGCGCAATGGCATCTTTTGCCGCTTTACTTTGTTCTTTGTTATAGGCTTTTTCGAGCGCTTGAACAAAATCAAGTGGATGATAAAACGAAATATACTGCAATGCATCTTCAATGCTATCAATAAAGTCTTGCTGACGAATTGTACTCATAGGGGTTCCTTAAATTACCTTTACGTGAGAACACGTAAACTAGGCCAAACCAGTGACGGTGGTTTGTACAGCGCTTAGGCAACGTCACTAAACGCTGCCAAAAAATTATAACTTATGATACCCTCCTAGCCCGTTTCGAGCCAGTTCTTCAGGGTAAAAAAATAGATGATAAAGCAACAAAAAACCTGTATTCAATTAGACATTTCGCTCAACTGCCTAGAGGTTTTCGCCTATTTTGCCCATTTACCTTATGCCGTGCTGCTGGATTCAGCCAACAGCGACCATATAAATAGTCGTTACGATCTGATTGCTATTGCACCAAAAATGCGCCTCGAAGTTAAAAATAACCACACGTTTATTGATGACAAGGCAACTGAACAAGATTGTTTTAGCATCATTAAAGCACAGCTAAATACTCTAGATAGCAGTAAAACTAAGCCTAACCTACCTTTTAGTGGCGGCTGGCTCGGGTATTTTGGTTACGACCTTGGCCGAGTCATTGAAAAACTTCCCAGCCAAGCTATCGATGATATCGATATGCCACAACTAGCTATTGGTCTCTATCTGGATGCACTTATCTATGATAAAAAGCTGCACAGTTGGTTTTATGTCGCACAGCCTGATGTTGATAGATCAGCAATGTATCTACAGGAGTTAGCTCACGCCTCTCCAATTACCTCGCCATTTGAAATCACCCGAGGCTGGTCATCAAATATGAGCCGCGCACAATACAGCGCTAAGTTTGCAAGAATTCAGGGGTATTTAAAAAGTGGCGATTGTTATCAAATTAACTTAGCACAGCGTTTTACAGCACAGTATCAAGGCTCACCGTGGCATGCTTATTGTACTTTGCGCGAAGCTAACAAAGCACCATTTTCAAGTTTTATTAATCATCCTGATGGCGCTATTTTATCTATTTCTCCTGAGCGCTTTATTGCCATTAATGATAATCAGGTTGAAACCAAGCCAATCAAAGGAACGCTGCCACGGTGTCTTGATAAAAAAGAAGATGCGTTACAAGCAACTCGATTACAAAATTCAGCGAAAGATCGCGCTGAGAATGTGATGATTGTTGATTTACTGCGCAACGACTTAGGTAAAGTTGCCAAACCTGGTACCGTGCAAGTCCCGTCACTCTTTGCGATTGAAAGTTTTCCTGCAGTACACCACTTAGTCAGTACCGTGACAGCAAAGTTAGCTGACGATAAAACTGCGGTTGATCAGTTGTATGCTGCTTTTCCGGGAGGGTCAATAACCGGTGCACCCAAAATTCGTGCGATGGAAATCATTGAAGAATTAGAACCGCATCGGCGCAGTATTTACTGTGGTTCAATCGGTTATTTAAGCGCTTGTGGCAATATGGATACCAGTATTACCATCCGAACTTTAGTGTGTCACAAACAACATATTTATTGTTGGGCTGGCGGCGGCATTGTTGCTGATTCACAAGTGGATTTGGAATACCAAGAAACTTACGATAAAGTAAATAAAATCTTACCTTTATTGAAGTAACCTGTGTGAATAGCAAACAGCTTATGGCTCGTTTTCAGCTAACTGCGCCTGCCAATGAGTATATACAGCCAGCTGATAAGAGACATTTTAAACAACGTCCCCAACGAGCCAGTGCCGTTATGTTACCACTGATTGATATAGATAACAGCGCGCACATATTACTATGCAAACGCCCAATGTTCTTAAATCACCATCCTGGGGAAATTTGCTTACCAGGTGGTAAGCATGAGTTGAGCGATGCAAACTTACGCCATACTGCACTGCGTGAACTTAGTGAAGAGCTAAATATCGCCCCATCAAATGTCACTGTCATCGGTCAATTAGGCGATTACTCAACTCTTACCGGCTTTACGATTACACCGTTCGTTGGTGTATTAGCCCCAGATACACATTGGCATGCAGACCAAAATGAAGTGGCCGCCAGTTTTTTGCTGCCCGTCAGCGCACTCGCTGATGTAAACAATTGGCAACCCTTACCTTTTCATCGCTTTGGCAAAACTATTACTTTACAAGGTTTTTCAACTCCTTACGGACTACTTTGGGGAGCCACTGCTAGCATTATTAAAAACTTTACAAAACAGCTTGCCATACCAGTATAAATCTCAATTGCAAAGGGTTACAAGGGTACAATTACGCGTTATTATGTGCGACCGTTCAAAGGCAGCAATCGTGCTGAGTAAAAGTAGAGTAAAGTTATTATGATCAGTGCATTCGATATGTTTAGTATTGGCATTGGCCCGTCATCATCACACACCGTCGGCCCAATGCGCGCATCGCGTTTATTTGTTAACGAACTACAACAACAAAACTTGTTAACCGATGTCACCAGCATTAAAGTTGAGCTATATGGCTCATTGGGACAAACAGGTATCGGCCATGGTTCAGGCAAAGCAGTTATCCTCGGACTTGCGGGTTATGATCCGGAAACCATTGATGCCGATTTAGTAGACGATATTCTCGCTAAAATTGAAAATGAACAAGTGATCCACTTAAATCAAGTGCATCAAGCAAAGTTTCCAAAACAAGGAGCGATTGTATTCCACCGTCGTAAAACTTTGCCAAAACACTCAAATGCAATGGAGATCATTGCTTTTAAAGGCGACGAAAAACTCCATAGTAAAGTTTACTATTCAATTGGTGGCGGTTTTATTGTTACCGATGAAGAATTTGAAAACGAAAAACAAGCTGCGCTCACTGTCCGTGAAGAAAATCCAGCCCCCTTTCCATTTGGCAGTGCCAAAGAATTATTAGAAATGTGTAAGGAGTCAGGCTATAGCGTATCAAGCTTGATGATGAAAAATGAAAAAACCTTACGCACAGAAGATGAAATAAAAGATGAACTATTCAATATTTGGCAAGTAATGAAAGCCTGTATTGAACGCGGTATGCGCACCGAAGGAATTTTACCTGGTGGTTTGAAAGTTAAACGTCGCGCCCCTAGCCTGTACTTAAAGCTCAATATTGAAGTCAGCAATGACCCCCTACGCGCAATGGACTGGGTGGATTTGTTTGCCCTTGCTGTTAATGAAGAAAACGCTGCAGGTGGCCGTGTAGTTACAGCCCCAACTAATGGCGCAGCAGGTATTTTACCTGCGGTATTAATGTACTACCACACATTCATTAAAGAAATAGACCGCGATATTGCAACTCGTTATTTATTAACTGCCGCTGCAATTGGCATCCTGTATAAAAAGAATGCCTCAATTTCAGGTGCTGAAGTTGGTTGCCAAGGCGAAGTTGGCGTCGCATGTTCAATGGCTGCTGGTGCACTGACTGAAATTGTCGGTGGCAGTGTATTACAAGTAGAAAATGCCGCTGAAATTGGCATGGAGCATAACTTAGGGTTAACCTGCGACCCTGTCGGTGGATTAGTACAAGTGCCGTGTATTGAACGTAATGCGATGGGAGCTATCAAAGCAATTAATGCATCGCGTTTGGCTATTCGTGGCAGTGGCGAGCAAAAAGTATCATTGGATAAAGTTATTAAAACCATGCTTGATACTGGTAACGATATGAAAACTAAATATAAAGAAACCGCTCGCGGTGGCTTAGCTGTAAATATAATTGAGTGTTAAGTTTTATAGTCATTAAAAAAGCCGCAATATGCGGCTTTTTTGTTTTCAAAAGATTAAAGTCACTTAACCGGTAACTCTATATCTTCAAACAGCTTATCTACGTCATCTTGATTACGTAGTAAACTCGCTCGCTCAACCCGCTCTTTGGTCAAATGTGGTGCAAAACGCTCTATAAAATCATACATATACGTACGTAAAAAGCTGCCTTTTCTAAAGCCAATTTTAGTGGTGCTGGCTTCAAATAAATGGCTTGCATCAATACACACTAAATCGGTATCTGCAATTTGATCAATCGCCATTGATGCTACAACACCCACACCTAAACCTAAGCGTACATAGGTTTTAATCACATCGGCGTCAGTTGCTGTAAATACAATGTGTGGTTCAAGTCCCTGCGCATTAAATGCTTTATCAAGTTCTGAACGGCCAGTAAAACCAAATACATAAGTAATAAGTGGATACTGGGCAATATCGGCAACGGTCAGCGACTCTGCTTTTTTAGCTAGTGGATGGTCTTTTGCCACCACAATACTGCGATTCCAGTGATAGCAAGGTAACATTACTAAATCAGAGTATAAATGCAGTGCTTCAGTGGCAATTGCAAAATCAGCATCGCCTCGAGCAGCAGCATCAGAAATTTGCTGCGGCGTACCTTGGTGCATGTGCAATGACACCGCAGGGTACTTTTTCATAAATCCTTGGATCACACTTGGCAGTGCATACCGTGCTTGGGTATGTGTGGTGGCAATATTCAACTTACCTTGATCAGGTAATGTATGCTCATTTGCAACCGCCTTAATACCCTCTACTTTAGAAAGGATCTCACGGGAAATATTAATTATTTCAGTGCCCGCGCTGGTAACGTGGGTTAAGTGTTTTCCACTTCGCCCAAAAATCTGCACGCCCAACTCATCTTCCAACATACGTACTTGCTTAGAAATACCTGGCTGTGAGGTAAACAAACTTTCAGCGGTTGCTGAAACATTAAGTTTATGATTTTGGACTTCGACGATGTATCTGAGTTGTTGTAATTTCATGGCTGCATTTTTTAGTGTAGTTATACTGCTTATTTATAAATGCTACATCGCGTCAAGCCAAGTTTTTTCTGATTAACAATAGAAAAAGGCTGTCTGGAATCGTATTTATAAGGTTATTTGCTTAGGCTAGCATAATCCCTCGTCTTGAGGTAGCCATCTTTTGAGCTGACGCGCAAAATGAAAAAATATCATACGCAGATAGTAATAAATGATGAGAAAGTGAATTCTTTTTTACATAAGCCGCGCAAAACTATCCCGTTAGCATATATTTAATGTAAGATTAAAATTATTAGCTTGTGAAATTTGAGACCTAAACCATGATCGTTTCTATTATTATTATGTTGATTGTTGCACTGATTGTCATTGCCCTCTGGGTCAGTGCGGTACAACAGCATAAAGAGAAACAAGAAACAGAACGCCGTAAAGACTTAACCAAACAAAAAAAAATCATTGAAGAATCAGAAGATGTTCTAGTAAATAGCGCCAACATACCTATGTCAGAACATATTTTACGTATTCTGCAACGGCGTATTCATGATGCGTTAGCAGCAATGGTGCAGCTATCTCCTAATTCAAAAGAGTTAAAGAATCGCTTAAAAGAAGCCAATGAACGTTTAGGGAACTCAATCGACACCGCTAACTCAGAAAACTTAGTGTTACCCGATAACGACAAGCAATTAATAGCACTTATTCAAGGTATCAAGAAAGTACGTGCAGTGCTTCGCTCAGAGCATGGTAAAGGAAAAGTAGACAGCCAAATTTTTATTGCTGAAGACAAGCGCTTAGAAAAGCTCCAATTACGAATTAATATTGAAAGCCAGATTAAACGAGGTATCTCAGCGCGCTCTGCGAATATGGTCGGTTCTGCACGCCAATACTTTGAAAAAGCGTACGCAACTGTATCAGCAGTAGCTTATAGCGACGATTATATAACTACAAAACGCCAAGAACTCGAAGGTTATTTAGAAGCAATAAGCACCGACCTTAAAGCCTCCAATGCAACTGCACTGAAGAAAAAAGCAGAGCAAGAACAAGATGATTTAGACGTGCTTTTTGCACCAAAGAAAAAGTGGTAAACCACTTTTTCTTTGTATTAACTTAGGATAAAAACGCAAATTTTATCACAAACATCGCTGTCAATATCCACACACTGATGCTTACTTGTTCTCGTTTACCACACAATACTTTAACAGCTGTATAAGAAATAAAGCCCAGTGCAATGCCATGAGCAATGGAGAATGTTAGCGGCGTCATCAGTAATACCACACTCACTGGAATGGCATCTGTCATATCATCCCAATTTACAAACTTGAGGTTTTGTAGCATTAGCACCGACACGTATAAAATAGCTCCCGCAGTTGCATAAGCTGGCACCATTTTCGCCAAAGGTGCAAAAAACATCATCAATAAAAAGCACATTCCTACAACCACAGCTGTAAGTCCTGTTCTGCCACCCACAGACACCCCTGCAACTGACTCTATATATGAGGTTGTGGTCGAAGTGCCCAATACTGAACCGGCAATGGTTGCGGCACTATCAGCACTTAATGCTCGTCCTAAACGTGGCATATTACCTTTTTCGTCCGCTAAGCCTGCTTTTTGAGTTACCGCAACTAAAGTGCCTGATGTATCAAATAAATCAACGAACAACAATGCAAAAATGACGCTAAGCATTGACAACTCAAATGCCGCTGAAAAATCAAGTTGCATAAAAGTAGGCGCAATTGAAGGTGGCATAGATATCACGCCTTGATACTCTACCAAACCCAGACTTAGCGCGATCACAGTTACTAATAAAATACTGATCAAAACACCGCTTTTAAAATCACGATAAAGTAGCGCTGCAATAACAAAAAAGCTAAAAATAGCCAACAATGGACCGGCAGCCGTTATATCACCCAGCTGCACTAATGTTGCAGGGCTGGCCACAATGATCCCGGCATTTTTAAGCGCAATTAACGCTAAGAACGCTCCAATTCCTGTTGCAATGGCTTGCTTTAACACCAATGGAATAGCATTAATTATCCACTCCCTGACTTTGAACAAACTCAGGAACAAGAAAATACAGCCCGACATAAACACAGCCCCTAATGCTGCTTGCCAGGTATAGCCCATACCTAATACAACACCATAAGTAAAGAAGGCATTAAGCCCCATACCAGGAGCCAAAGCTAACGGATAATTTGCCCAAAAGCCCATGATAAAGCAGCCAATAGCGGCAGCAATACAAGTTGCCACAAACGCAGCACCTTGATCCATACCAGCTTCAGCCAACATAGCAGGGTTGACAAACACAATATAAACCATAGTAATAAAGGTAGTGAGACCAGCAATACATTCGCGGCGCACAGTCGAGTTGTGGTCGCTAATTTTAAATAACGCGTCGAGCATAAGTGAGTTTCATTTTAGATGACAATAATTGTGTGATTTTATCATATATTTCAAGAATAACAGGACAATTAACCTGATATTAGACTAAACTGAGCAGGTAAATGACAACAATAATATGTGTGGCACTATGACAGATACCTCGCCAATCGGCTTAGATTTAGAACAACAGTTAGAAAACGTATTATCGTTTATCACCCAACCGAGCAAAGCCCCACACAGTGCGGTTAAAGCTGATACTCCTGATAACACTGTTAATAAAGCCCTGTATTATTTAAAAAATGATCAACCTCCTCTCGCAGCTAAATGGATGCGCTTAGCTGCAATGTCAGGTAATCAGCGAGCCCAATTTTATCTCGGATTATTTTTTATCAAAGGCCAAGGCGTACCTAGTAGTGTTTTTCATGGCGCAGTATGGCTAAGTTTAGCCAGTAGCCAAGGCTATGAGCCTGCAGCAACTGCCTTAACTGATTTACGTAAACATCTAGCCACCCGCCGCTTTAAAGATGCCCAGTGTTATGCTGCAACACTGTATGAGCAAATACACCAACAGCAGTTTGCTCACCTGATCCCCAACTCACCTTGAAAAGGGACTAATCTACCCTTTTCATTAAAATCAATTGCCGCCTCAATGTAACTAAGTAATATATTGTTTTATAAAATATTATTTTATTTTCTGCATATTTCCAAAGCTGATGGTATCAAATAAATATAAAAATCGTTCAAAAAGATAGCAAAAAACACTTGCACACAAACACTGTATAAACTACTGTATATGAGTACTGTATAAACAACCAGTGAGTGAAACTTATGTTACAGCCAATTACCATCAGAACAGTTAAAAGCTATCAACAAGATAATTTAAGCGCATCAGTAAATTTGATTCAGATAGAAGATGAGATATCTGCAACTTTTGAACTTCTAAAGGTGTTACACCATTACAATAATAAAAACGCATGGACGTTACTGATTGCACCGGATCACGTACCAAGTAAAGCTTTACTCGATTCATGTTCTATTGATACCAGTAAACTATTAGTGATCAGGCAAAAGCATCTGGTTAATTTAGAGTATGTACTAAATTCTGCACTACATAACGGTAACTTTGCAGCGGTGATCACCTGGACAGACATTGTGAGAGACAATCAAATAGCTAACCTGTCATTAAAGTTAGATCAAGCCAGTGCAAAACTATACTGTTTTACTAAAACCCAACAAGCTACAGAGATAGCATTAGCACAATAAGCTGTTAAAATGCCGTTTTTTAATAAAGCGTATTTTAATTATGACCTCACTCACTGACAGTCTTTGCTTATGTGGCAGCGAACAAAGCTATAGCGATTGCTGTGAAAAATTGCATTTAGGCAATATACAAGCAACAAGCCCAGAGCAACTAATGCGCTCTCGCTTTGTTGCTTATGCCTTAAAAAATGCTAAGTATATTTACCAAACTTATGCACAAGAAAAACAAGCAGCAAACCCACTCAGAGAAATTGCCGATTTTGCTAATAGTTGCCGCTTTATAAAATTAGCCGTGATCAGTGCAGATCAGCAAGAGTACACTGGTTGTGTTGAATTTTGTGTTAGCTATTTTTATCAAAACTTGTTTTGCCAACTGCATGAAAAATCAAGCTTCATAAAAGAAGATGGCCAGTGGCGTTATCTCGATGGTGAGATCTTCCCTGTTGCAGATATAAAAATTAGCCGCAATGATGAGTGCCCGTGTGGTAGTGGTAAAAAATATAAAAAATGCCACAGCGTGTAACACTTTCTTAGAGTATAGTTTTTACCGTAAGTATTTATAAATAATCATAAATTCAAAAAACTCGCAAGCCAACGTGGTCTGTCTAAGTGCGATTAACTCTTTGTTGCTTAACCTAAATTTTGGTTCATGTATTTTCTAACGCATTGATTTATAGCACTAATATTACTTTTACTCTCCAGCCAAAATTTTCAGGGAAAATAAGGCGAATTTACGCGTCAATAGCATGCCTATTACAAATAAATTCAACGCAGTTAACATTGAAAAATAGCCGCTGGAGATAGATTTATTATCCGAAGCTCAGATTACTTCCGCCAGTAGAATAACGCGGTAGCAGTAGCGAGCCCACTAGGTTAAAAACCTCTTGTCACGATTAAATCACTCCTAGATTAAACAAATTTTAATTCTGAAAGGTCAACATACTCTAGTACTTCACAACAACACCTATAAACAACTAACTCATCCATAAAGCATATCAATATTGCGTTAGAACCAGCCCCGTAACATGCAAATATCTAGTCATATCAAAAAACAATAAAGGAACAAATGTTAACTAAATTTCAAGTATCAAAAAACACTATAATAAAAACTAGAAAATAAATCGTTATTATTTTTATATTTTTTAAAATAATTAAAAAAACCTAACCCATTAATTTTAATTAAATATATTTATTTAAAACGCATAAAAACAAAAC
>NZ_JACJFH010000109.1:0-13484 GCF_014164495.1 Pseudoalteromonas sp. SG41-5
GTTTAATCGCAATTACCAGTTTATTGCTGATCAGTACCCCTTTTATTGGTCAAAAAATAATTGCTCCAAATTCACAGTTAAAGTATGTTTTTGATACAAATAAACAGCCGATACTCGATAAAATAGTGGTACTTGGTTGTGATATAAATCCTAACCCAAAACTTAACGCCAATAGCCAACTTGGTAATTGTGCTAAAAGCCGCCTAATCGAAGGTATGCGCTTAGCATATGTGTACCCACAAGCTCAACTTATTGTTTCAGGTGGCGGTTACAATAAAGTGACCAACAGTAGTTTGATGCAACAAACCGCGATAAGTTTAGGTATTGATGCGCAGCGTATTAAACAAAATCCTACGGCTATGGATACCGCCGATGAAGCACGGCTTTTAGCACCTGCTCTAGTTGATTTTAAAGTTGCACTGGTAACTTCGGCAAGTCACATGGCACGAGCAAAAGATCTATTTAATAGCCAAGGCGTTGATGTTATTCCAGCCGCCACTGACTTTCATGACTTTAGCGAATGGCCTACCCATAAACAGTATATTCCAAGTGCTGATGTGCTATTAGCGGTGACCCGTGATTGGCATGAAAGAATAGGCATGTTTTTGATAAGTGTGCGCCGCTGGATTGATCCAGAAGCGCTTTAAGGTCTAACTCACTTAAAGTGAATTAGCTGGCAACTCAAACTGGGTTGTCTATATCAATGAAGGTTACATCAAAACCATGTTGCTCAGCCAATAACTCACCGAGCGCTTTTATGCCATAGCGTTCGGTGGCGTGATGGCCTGCGGCAAAAAAATCGATCTTTTGCTCACGCGAACTGTGAATGGTCTGCTCTGAAGCCTCGCCTGTTAAATAGGCATCAATCCCCTGGCTAGCAGCCAAATCAATATAACCTTGACCACCTCCAGTACACCAAGCGATGGTCTCAATTAGCTCATCACGTACTAGACTCACTAAAGGTTCACGAGCAAGCACTGTTAATATTTTTTGTGCAAATTGCTCACCACTCATTGGGATTTTTAAACGCCCTTTGACTGCGACACTATTTGCTACAGGCTCCAAACCATCGAGTATTTCTAAATCAAGTAGCTGTGCTAATTGCGCGTTATTACCGATTGATGGATGCACATCAAGAGGTAAATGATAGGCAAATAAATTGATATCATGATTAAGTAACGCAGCTATGCGACGCTTTTTCATACCGGTAATAGGTTGCGCTTCACCTTTCCAGAAATAACCATGATGAACTAATATTGTGTCTGCGCCATGCGCAATTGCAGCATCGATTAATGCTTGACTGGCAGTGACACCTGTAACAATTTTTTTTATCTGTTCACGTCCTTCGACTTGTAGCCCATTTGGGCAAAAGTCTTGAATAGAATCAGGTCTTAAAATGGTATTTAGTAATTGGTTAAATTCTCTGCGCTGCATTTTTTTATTCCAGATTAGCGTTAAATTTTGTGCAAATTTTGGCGTTTATAGGGCTAAAATGGAAGGAAAATCGCAAAAAATTGAAAAGTAAGTCAAAAATAGGTATAAATAAATATTCTCAATCTGTGTTTACAACGTATAGGGCCTCTGATGAGCAAACTAGACAAAACAGAAGTATTAAATGCCTTTGAAGCAGCATACCAAGCAGCCAATGGTAAGAAACCTGAAATCACCAGCAAACCTGGTTGGTACAGCATCGACGGCGGCAAAAACTTGCGCCTTGCAGAAGTTGCTGAATTAACAGAGCAGCTAACTTCAGGCGATACGTCTGCACAACCTGCAGCACCTGCTAAGAAAACTAAAACTAAATCAGCAGTGCCAGCTAAAGCAGCTGTTAAAAAAGCACCATTTACTATAACAACAGCTAATGAAGAAGGTTACACTGCCGAAGAGTTTTGGATTGTGTACCTAGCTAAAAAAGATCACGATTGCCGCTTACCTCGCGGTGTTGTGTAATAACTTTAGACTCGTAGCATAAAAAAACCGCTTTTAAGCGGTTTTTTTATGGCCAACAACGTTGAGTTTTGTATTCAACCACCCTGATATATACCCACAGATAACAATAAACACGGTACCAACAAGAACTGGCATAATCAAAAAGTCCCAACTTTGACCACTGACCATAATTAAAATAGGGTTGGCCCCTGCTGCAGGATGTATGGTGTTAGTCAACATCATTGCGGTCACAGCTAATCCAGTCGCAATAGCAATACTGATCGGATCCACGCCTATAAAACTAATAAAAGCCAAACCTATCACGGCAGTGATGAAATGCCCTACAATAACATTTTTTGCTTTTGCTAAAGGGCTTTTTGGTACACCAAACACCAGCACCGCAGTTGCGCCAAATGGTGCCATAAGCCATACACCATAATTCCCTAAACTTTCTAAATATGCTAATACCGAAAGTGTCAGTGCAGAAAAGATACCCGCGATAACGGCTTTGTAAAATACATCATTCATTAATATTACTTCCTTTAGAGGTAGACCGACTTGTCTACATTTAGATGATAGACAAGTCGGTCTACTTATGTCAAGCTTACTTTTTGACTAGGAGCAACCATGGATAAACGTACCCAGATAATTAATACCGCACTCAGTGCGTTCTATCAAAGAGGGATCCATGCGGTAGGCATTAATGAAATACTTAAAGAAGCAGGTGTTGCAAAAAAAACGCTTTATAATCATTTCGTCAGTAAAGATGAGTTGATCTGTGCGTGTTTAGAGCTCAGAGATCAGCGCTTTAATCAGTGGTTGTATGAACAATTAGAAAACTGCAATACCCCCTTCGAAGTGGCTAATGCACTTTTTAGCGCACTCTCCGCTTGGATAGATAATAAAGTCTCTGAGCTTGGACCTTTTAATGGCTGTTTTTTTATTAATACCGCAGCGGAGTTTCCACACAGCGAGCACCCTATCGCGATGCTTTGCAAAGCACACAAAGAATCAGTTTTACAATTATTGTTCGATAAACTCTCACACACAGAACAACTTAAAGGTCAGTTAGAAAAAACCATACAGTTAGCACAATTATTAATGACCTTAAAAGAAGGTATGATCTGTCAAGCTAGAGTGACGCACTCCAGTAATACACTAATGCAAGACCCAGTATTATTACGCCAACTTATAGCAAGTAGCATATAAAAAAAGCGGCTGTTCAGCCGCTTTTGATTGGTTATAACACTAATAATTACTTATCTTCAAAGTACAATTTGTCGCGTGCTTTTTTGCCAACTTCATTCATAGTCGCGGCATCAAATAACCGACCGTTGATCATCGTATAATCAACTTTATCTGTATCACGAATATTAGTCAGTGGATTACCATCAATCACCATTAAGTCAGCAAGTTTACCGACTTCCAATGAGCCGATATTCTGATCAAGGCCGATGTACTTGGCCGGATCAAGCGTCGCCGCACGAATAGCTTCCAGTGGACTCATACCACCTTGAGCAAACATCCAAATCTCCCAGTGCGCTGCAAGGCCTTCGCGCTGACCATGTGCACCTAGATTCACTAAAACACCTAAATCTTGTAGCTCTTTTGCTACCCGTGCATTGTTAAAGTGATTATAGTGGTGATCGGGTGCTTTAACACGGCGCATTGAACGTGGTAATAATTGGTTTTTTGGCACAAATTTACTTAAGCGCGGGTGATTCCACACATCAGTCTTATCATACCAATAGTTTTCTCCCCAGATGCCGCCATATGCCACACCAAGTGTTGGCGTGTAGCCTACATCACTTTGTGACCAAAGCTGCTTGATATCATCATAAATATTCGCCACGGGAATTGAGTGCTCAATGCCCGTATGACCATCAACCACCATCGTTAAATTATGCTGTAATAATGAACCACCTTCTGGCACCACCATCATTTCAAGCTCTCGGCCAGCTTCAATTACTTGTTGGCGTTGTTCACGTCGTGGTTGGTTGTATGATTTAACACTAAACGCGCCAACTTTCTTTAATCGCTCTAAGTGAAATTTAGCATCATCTAACGAATCAATGTGTGATGTATAACCTGGCATATTGGCACCATATAAAATAGTACCGGTTGAGAAAATACGTGGGCCTACAATAGTCCCCGCTTTTTGCATTTCGCTGGCTGTAAAAATCTCTGTTGTATCGTTTGATGGATCGTGAATTGTCGTGACGCCTAACGATAGGCCCGCTAAGTTTTTCCAATTTTGCTCAGGAATGATCTCATCGCTGCCTTGTGAACCATGCGCATGCGCATCAACAATTCCTGGCATAATTGTTTTGCCAGATACATCAATTACCTGTGCGCCTTTTGGAATGTTAATATCAACAGCTGTACCAACGGCTTTAATATGTTTACCATCGGTTAATAGTATACCATTTTCAATGACTTGCTCGCCTTTCATGGTAATAATACGTGCGCCCGTTAAAGCTATCATGCCTTTTGGTTCAGCCATTTTGCTACTAAAGCCAATGTTATCGCCACTTTTTACTTTAAAGTCAGCGTCATCCGCTTTATTGATATCAAATAAACCTGCCAAACTTGCATGATAAAGCTCTGGGCCTAGCGTCCAATACAGTTTATCGCTGCTGGCGCTCCAGCTGATATTCTCACCGGCACGAACAGATAACTGCTCAATCGGAAATTGGCTGTCTTTAGGACCAATATTAATGGTTTTACCACTTTGCACTAATGGCGTAACAAACACTTTAAAACGTTCAGCAAAAGCGAGGTACTTGCCATCAGGCGATACTCTAAACTCAGTAGCATGCTCTGACTCATAAAGCTTAGTGATTTTTTTCGAATCAAGTTCAACCACACTTAGCGTTGGCTTAGGCCATGGGCTCATCACAAAAACTCGATCATTAGCTGATGCAAACTGCGGCTGATAACCACTTTTAGAAATTAACTCAGCTTTCCCGCCTTTGCTACTCACTGCATAAATACCCGGATCCAGTGACCAATCAGGGTTTAAAATGCTGCCTCCTGAGGCTTTACGGTACACTACCGTTTTGCCATCAGGACTAAATGTTGGCTCAACATATTTACCTGGCTCTGTGGTAATATCATCACCGCGACCACTACGCGCAGAGACAACTCGAACAGCCCCCTGTTCGTTATCATCCCAGGTTACATAGACTATTTTTTTACCATCACGGGAAAACTGCGGGAACAACTCAAAGTGGTCATTTTGTTCAGTTAAACGCTTTATTTTTCCTGACTCTAAATCGCGTTTATAAATATGTCCTAGCGCTTCAAAAATTGCTGTTTCACCATCCGGCGAAATCTGTACATTACGCAACATTTTTACAGCAAATTCATCGCTATCAATATTTTGTGTAAAACGCACTGCTTGTTGAATTTTCTTACTGGTTTTAACTTCAAATGGTACGGTTTCTACATCGCCATCTTGCACATCAAGTTTATGAATAGTACCGCCAGCCCAAAATATCAGTTGGTTATTATCTGGTGTCCATGCAATAGTTGGATACACGCCATGAATAGCCCAAGTCTCTTGCATATCACGTTCAAGCTTGTCATATAGCTTAGTATGCTTACCGCTGGTTAAGTCATATAGGTAGAGGCTAGTTTGAAAATCATCTCGTTTAATATACGCAAGCTTCTTACCGTCTGGCGACGGGGTTGGTCTAATCGCGCCGCCCATACCATCAATAATCGTTTCTATCTCACCCGTTTCGCGATCATAGCGTTTGATTTTATAAATGCCAGCAACCGAATCTTTTGAATAATGAAAGGTTTTACCCGGTGTGGCATCATGTGAAAAGTACACATAACGGCCATCCGGTGAGAACATCGGCTCACCTAAATCTTTTTGATCATTCTCACGTTTAGTGAGTTGTACACCTTTGCCACCCGCTTTATGATAAAGCCATACTTCACCTGCGCCTAATGAACGGCTCGCTGTAAAATGCTTACGAGCAACAATATAGTCGCCGTCGGGACTCCATGCGGGGCTGTTCAATAAGCGAAACGTTTCATCGGTTACCGCCGTTTGATTTTCACCGTTTCAATCCATCAACCAGATATTATCACCGCCACCTTGATCAGAGGTAAACGCAATATGTTTACCATCAGGACTAAAACGCGGTTGCATTTGCCATGCGATATCAGAGGTCAGTTGAGTGGCAGTGCCACCAGCCATCGGCATAGTGTAAATATCGCCCAGCAAATCAAACACAATGGTTTTGCCATCAGGACTGACATCGATATTCATCCAAGTGCCTTGAGAGACACTAATATTAGCATCAACAAATTGCCCTTGTGGCGCATCCACTTGCCATTTTTTGTCATCATTATCTTGTGCCTGAGCCTGACCATATAGCGCCAGTGACACAGCTACAGCCATTGCTGTATGAAGCATTTGTTTCATCGCCTTCTCGCTTATTTTTATTGCGGTTTTCATCTTATAAACATGATTGCAACAAAAACGGCAGCAAGTTACCAGCGATATCTGATAAAGCGTCGTTATTTGGCGGTTAATGCCATTTTATTGGATCAAACTGATAATAGCCGACCAATAAACTGTATATTTCAGGATCATAATGGCGCAGCTCACTGGGCTTTTCGAGAAAAGTTTCGGTGATCACGGCAAAAAATTCGGCTTCATTAGTTGCACCATAACTATGAATAACATGCGGCATATTATACGCAACATGAGTTTTTAACTGATTATAAGCGCGGCTAAAAACACGCCCCCACTGTTTATAATCTGCCTCTTTAGCTAATATAGGCGTGCCTGTGGTTTTACCTGTTTCTTGATCAAGTTGGTGAGCAAATTCATGAAACACTAAATTATGTCCGTCACTGGGTAAACGATTCCCTTCAAGCACATCGTGCCAGCTTAGAACTAAAGTCCCTCCAGGCCATGACTCGCCTTGACGAACAGTATTATGATAGCTTACTAATCCGGCACTATCACGAGATGTCTGCGGCGCGTAATAGGCACTTGGGTACAGCAAAATTTCTTTCACATTTTGATAAAGTGGCCATGGTTTATTAAGCACCAACACACATGCATCCGCAGCAATTATTAACTTCATACTCTCGTTTAGAATTAAACCATCACAACCAATAAAGCGTTTTTCATTTAGAAACCAGACAATATGACGCTCTAATTTTTCCCGATCAGCATCCGTCATTTTTTGATAGATAGGCATATACCGTAACAATAATGTTTTTTGCTTTTCATCTAAACGATAATCTTGATACTTTTTTTGCCACAAGCGGTTTTGAATAACCGGCCAACGCCAATAAACAACTACAAACACAATCAGCGCAAATATTAATAATCCATTTACCATTACGAGGTCCTATCAACAGGTGTAGCTTATTAATATGTCCTGTGAGGATAAAATTCAATCATCTAGCCTAGCAACAGCTAAAAAACCGCCCATAACTATGTTAAAGGCGGTCAACTATATTATTACGTAAAATCAATTATATTAACGATATAAACGGTCCCATGCACAAGTACGGTAACCATTACGCTCAAAGTAGAAACGATTACAATTATCATCGTAGTTGCTATTGCCGACATCAATACGATGACCACTAATATATTGATTATGTAATGACACCTGCTGGCCGTTATACAACAAAGTAAAATGCACGTGAGGACCTGATGATTGTCCCCCTTCACATAGTGCTTGGTTATAATTGTTCGCATAACGACCGAGCCATGCACCTGGCTGCACAAAATCACCGCTACTATACTGCAGATTAGACATATGATAATAGTTGGTTGAATATCCACTCGAATGCGTTACGCGGATATTACATGACGAAAAACGTGTGATAGTACCGCCATGCGCCGCTTGAACATATGGTGTATTTGTGCCCCAACCACCAGAGCCATTATTAAAATCAAGCGATGAATATGGATAACCAGAGCCAGTATTAGAGTGAGCCCCACCGCTGTACCAATAATAACCTGATGACCATGGTAAGTTCATTGAAAAACTAGCCGCAGCAAACTGCTGATTGCTACTTTGTAGTGCACTTTTAGAGGATCTTTGTAACTGAGCGCGACTATCAGGGAATAGACGCTCAAACGTCGCTAAAAAGCCGGTCAGATCGCTCTTAGCGTAATTAACATTATCTTTGCTTAATACTTGTTTTTTAAGAACACTGACCAATGCTACTGTCGCTGCAGTACTGCTGTTGGTATTGACTCTATTGGTGATTTCCTCGCCCGCATACTTTGATGTTTCCGGGGTGGCTTGGCTATCTTGCCACTGTTTATATGCATAAAAACGTTGACTTAACATCATTACCACATCTTCTAGCTGGGCATCAAAACCGTGTTCGTCAGATAAACCTGCAAAAGCATTATTAATATCTGCGTCAGGATCAGAAAGTAAGCCACTTTGCAGCTCAATCAACGCTAAGATAACTTTAGGGTTGATACTTGTATAACCTGCCCAGTGCAAAACACGCTCTTTTTTATCTTCCAGTACAGGCGCATGCAGAGCAAAGAAATTATCCCAATCTTCACGCAACAAGTCATTATTGAACACAAACTGAGTATCGTCCACAGCCACCAAGGAGGTTAACTTAAGTGACTCAATGGACTGTGCAGTAAAGTTAAAATCATTATGCTTATGGCCTTGTGCAAACAACGCTGGCGACACACCTAAAACACCTGCTAAAGCTACATATATCATCTTACTTTTCATCTTTTGTTCCTTCTGTTCACATCAAAAAGGTCCCAAAGTGGGAACAAAAGGTATAGCATCAAATTCAACCAAATGTTAATAAAATGTTTTAATATATGTATTTGTATATATTATATACTCGAAAAGCAATGGCCTGTAGCGTGTTTATCTACCAAAAAAACATACACCCATATTGTCAACAAACCAAGCTTCTAGGCGATTTAAATATATAACCTCAAAATTGAATTTGGGATCATCTTAATTATCAATACACAAGTCCATCGTATAGCACTCTTTGTTAATGACACTTACGAGTTTATCTGACCCCAGAATAGTCAATATCTAATAACAGGAAATATATCTGTCGAATACATTATTAACTCAGTGAGCCCCCCCTTTTAAGGAAGATAAAAAAGGGGGAGAGTACAAAACTCCCCCCCGCAGAAACAGCTAACCTTTAAAGCACAGGTAAGGTGATTTTGCCTGTAACAATTTCAGAACTGCCTTTTACAGCATACTCATAACCAAAAGTAACATTATTTTTACTGCTTAATTGATTGTCATCAAGATTTTCTATTTGATAAGTATTATTTGATAACTTATACCACTGACGATCAGGAAGACTTGTGTAGAAATCAACAGAGTAGTCATCAATTAAAATAGTTTCATTAACAGCAACTGAAACTGTATTAATCTCGCTAATATTTATGTTGCCATCAGATACAATTGTGCTCTCAATTAGTGCAGGATTTACTTTTCCATTGGCTGTATAGCCTAGCAAATTAACTTTAAAATGACTTAAGGTTGCTATTGATGCTGGTAAGTAAAGACTACCATTGTTTGATTTACGCTTAAAACCAACATCTTCATTAGCTGTATTCTTAAGTACTATAGTTTTGCCGTCAGTTAATCCGTTATTATTATCCCAACGCAATTGATTGATATCAAAAGGAGATTGATCTGCAATACGAAATGAGCTTGCGGCTGAGATATTCACGACTTCACCTGTAGACTTCACACTGACTTTTTCAATGTTATACTCATAATGACCGCCGACAAGAGGAGCGGCTGGTGACAGAGTAACAAATGTATCGTTATATTTAAGCGATGAGGTAAAAGGAACAGAAACGTCATTAAACGAAATTTGCGTTACGCCTTGTGCAATAAAATCGTTTTCATCATCAGTACCTTTAACAACCGTTATTTGACGTTTCTTAATTAATGACGCAGCACTATCAACTAACTCAATAGGCGCTTCCATAAACATATAGAAGTTTTGAGATGTTTCATCTGCTATGGCACTAACAACTCGCGGCCTAGAGGAAAACGACGATACTCTTGGCTTTATTACTAGTGATAAAACACCATCGTCTAGTTCATAAAAACGATTTAAATTATTAAAGCTTGAGTTAGTAACTGACACCCCACCATTTGTAGCATAAAGATTTACTTCACCTGTATCATAGCGATTACTTGAACTATCTACGAAACTAGGTAAAAGTAGCTTCATCTTTGAACTACCATTATATTCAAAAATATACTCTTTACTATCAGCATCGAAAGTTGCTGGCGTTCCTTTAGTAAGATTTTTTAATGAAACAAAGTTCAAATTATCAAATGTATTACCAAGTTCATTAATTACTGAAACACGGACTTCAAACTTTGCGTTTTCAGCTGTTTTAGAAACATACAAAGTATTTCCGTTGGTTAACTCGCTTATATTAATTTGGCTAATACTGTCTGACTGATTGTTATAACTAAAATCATCAACAGCATCATTGTCAACATCAAGGTCCATTGATAGCAGATCAGTAAAACCGGCTACTTTAGCAATAGAGTACATACCAGTATCTGCATTATAGGTAGAACGAATAAAATGTTCATTACGATTCGAAAATTCATTGTACATATTAAATGCAGTGGAAATACTGTAACTAAATTCAAGCCCTGCTACAGGTGTATTTTCACCATTAAGCAGTACTTCAAACTGCACAGTTTCAGCACTTGAAACTTCTAAACTTCCCAATTGAGCTATACCGTAATTCGTTTTACCGTAAAAAGCACGCTCCTGAAAAGAACCATCAGCACTGGAGACAAGCAGAACAAAGTCAGAGTTTTTTGGAAGCTCATTTAATTCAAATAAACCGTTTGAAACAGCGACAGGCTCGTTCCAGTCATTACCAATTTTAATTGATACTTGGGCATTATTAACAGACTCACCTGTTAATAAGTGTTTAACTGATCCAGTTAAAGTTACACTTTTTAGCTCAGCTTGAGCATCAGTATTATTTTCAATAGCAGCTACGATATCGTCATTATTATCTTCAACTTCTAGGCAACCAGAAAGGAAAAAACTAGATGAAATAGCAAGTGCAATAGCAGATTTTCTTAACATTTAAACTCCATGTATTTATTATTTTTACCCAGATTAGGCTCATGTGAAGTATACCGAAGTACTTGCTTATAACGCAACAATACAATCCCAAATCAGGGGCTTAAGTATCTGAACATAAGATGAATTGTCTATTTATCCCCCACAACCAACTGGATTGTTTGTTTTTATAGCAATTAATGTATAAAATCGACTGTCCATTTAATATAGAAAATAACATTAGCAATAAGTAAAGTTAAAGTATTCATAGTAAGTAATTTAACTACGAAGGATAACAGTCAAAGAATTTTTTAATAACCTTTTCACTTCACATTTTAATCTTTATATTTTATTTATTTCGACTCGATTTCGGCCATTACTTTTTGCTTGATAAAGCGCTTGGTCAGCTTGCGCCAGTAACCTGTCATAGTCATTAACTGCCAATGAATCTGCGACTCCAAAACTAACCGTTACCGATAACCCGCTAGCTATGTTTGAAAAATCGTAGTTTGCAATTTGCACACGTAATTCTTCACATAATTGAGCGGCTTGTTGCGCGGTTTTATGAGGGAATAGTAATGTAAATTCTTCACCTCCCCAGCGAGCAACTTGACTATCATCACTCTCATTGAGCTCTCCTAGTATATGAGCAACTACGCAAATTACACGGTCGCCAACAATATGTGACCACCCGTCATTAATTCGCTTAAAATGGTCAATATCCATAATCGCAATAGCCAGAGGTGAATCATGTTGCTTAAAGTCAGCAAAATTATCCGCGAGCCAACAATCAAAGGCACGACGATTTGGCAAATCAGTTAGTTGATCATGGGTTGCTTGATGAGCAAAGGCATCTGTTTGTTGTTGTAGATCATTAGTTTGTTGCTCAACCCGCTTGATCAGCTCGATTTCTATTTTTTTATAATGATAAAGTCGGTATCTATAAAGCCCGTAGACCAATGCTAATAAACCGATAAAAACCATGATCTTAAAAGTAGTTTTTTGCCAGAAATATGACTGGATCACAAACGTTAAGGTTTTATCATTATCTTGCCATTGCCCATTAGGGTAGCCAGAACGTACTTTGAACGTGTACTTGCCCGGTGGTAAGTTAGTATATTCTGTAATACTGAGTTGATTACGGTTAACCCACACATTGTTATAGCCAGCCAATTGGGTCTGATAATTCAATCGATGGGGCATAATAAAACTTAAGCCCGCATAATGAAAAGAGAGCCGCGAAACACCCACCGGTAAAATGATTTCTTCATCTTGCTGCACTAAGGGGGTCATTTTGCCATCTACATACATGGCCTCAATAATTGTCGGTAATGTCTTCTTTGTAGCTTGCTTTAATCGTTCAGGGACGATAGTACTTGCCCCTTGCGCTGTAGCAATCCAAATACTGCCATCTTTATGCAACACCGCAGCAGGATTAGACCCGCCATTAGCCTGGGCGCTAAGCATGCCGTCTCCTTCATCATATAGCTGATACTGGATTGGCAACGCATTATTTTGTGCTAACTGGGCGAGTCGCTGTTTGACTTGCTGTTGATTAACTTGGATCACACCGCGATTACTAGATAACCAAAACGAATCTCCCTGTGCCACAACTTGAAACAACTTATCAACTGGCAAGCCTTGTTCACGCCCAAGAATACTCATCTCTCCGGTTGGGATATGACACCGGACAAGACCACGGTCTGTCGCCATCCAGATATATTCAGATTCAGCATAAAAACCAAAAGCATATTCAGCATCAAAATGGGCTGGAAATACTTTAGCCGTAAACTTTTCTAAACTTGGGCTAAAAAAAGCCACCCCAACGCCAGTTCCAATCCATACATTGCCATAATTGTCTTCGCTAAGGGCTATAATAAAATCACCAGGTAAACCATCTACACTTGAAAACTGCTTCAGTGATCCATCCACATCTATTCGTGTCAATCCTGCTGCGGTTCCTACCCATAAGCGCCCTGCACTATCAAATAATAACGCCCTGACCTCATTGCTGGCTAAGCCATTTTTACGATCTAGAACAGGATAAGCTTTACCATTGATAATCCTCATCAAACCTGAGGTATAAGTCCCTAGCCAAATATGTCCTTGCGCATCCTCAGCTAAACTTAAAACCGATAACGAATCATTCCCATAAGCAGCAGGGAATGTGTTTACTTTATTATCTTCAATACGGTTTAAACCTAGGCTGCCGCCTACCCATAAGCTACCATCTGAATGGGACAGCACGGTGCGAACATAGTCCCCTGTTAAACCGCGTTTTGTGGTCCAAGTTGAAAAAGCAGCTTCACGCAATCGGTACAAACCGCCATTTGTGCCAACCCAAATACTATTTTCACGATCTTGTAATAGCGATAAAATCCGATTGGCTGGTAAACCAGCGTCAGCATCAAGTTGTTCAAGTCCTAACGGGCGTAATCGAAACACCCCTTTATTGGTCGTAG